>DAIDJK010000001.1 GCA_027450225.1 Bryobacterales bacterium
TACATAGTGCCCATGTCGAGCCCGGGCAAACAGCTTCACGACAACACGGGCGCGGAGGCGGCGCCGCAGCTTGTGCCGCGCCTGCTGGCGTGGGTGGCGGAGAATTATCCCGGCACGAAGACGGCGATTACGGAATACAACTGGGGCGCGCTGAATTCGATAACAGGAGCGATCGCGGAGGCCGATATTCTCGGCATCTTCGGACGCGAAGGTCTGGATTACGGGATGCTCTGGGGACCGCCCGCTCCAGCCGATCCGGGCGCGTTCGCATTTCGCATGTTCCTGAATTACGACGGCGCGGGAAACCAGTTCGGATCGACCAGCATTTCGGCCAGTTCCAGCGATCCCGATACGCTCGCGATCTTCGCTGCCCAGAGAAGCGATTCGGCGTTGACGATTCTGGCGCTCAACAAATCACAGAACGACCTTCAGGATTCGATATCGATCGCCAGTTTCGCTGCGGCGGGGACGGCGCAGGTATGGCAGTACAGCCCGGCGAACCTGAACGCGATCGTGCGGCAATCGAGTGACGCCAGTGTGGCGAACGGATCGGTGGCCGTTTCCTTGCCGGCGCAATCGATGACGCTGCTGGTGATACCGCAGGCGCAGACCGCGATGAGCGGACCGCAGCCGGTGATCAGTTCGGTCGGCAGCGCGGCGTCCTATGACAAGTCCGCGATTGCGCCCGGCGAGATCATAACCATCTTCGGGAGATCGCTCGGCCCCGCAACGCTGGCGGGACTGCAGGTGACGCCCGACAACGCGCTGAGCACGATTGCGGGCGGAGTGCAGGTTTTCATCAACGGGTACGCCGCGCCGATGATCTACTCCTCGGCGGCGCAGATCGGCGCGGTTGTGCCGTATGAGATTGCGGGACAGCAGAACGTGAACGTCGTGGTGGTGAACCAAGGCAATCCATCGGCGCCGGCGCTGGTTCCTGTGGCGAAGGTGAGGCCGGGGATCTTTTCGGACGATGCGTCGGGTTCGGGCCAGGGCGCGATTCTGAATCAGGATTACAGCCGGAACAGCGCCGTGAATCCGGCGGCGCGCGGTGGAACCGTGATGGTGTATGCGACGGGTGAAGGGGTAACCACACCGCCGGGGCTCGATGGCCGGATCACGGGGTCCGTGTTGCCGCGGGCCGTGGCAGCGTGCTCAGCCAACATTGGCGGGATAGCGGCCGGCGTTGCGTATTGCGGTGAAACGCCGACCGTGGTGAACGGACTGGTTCAGTTGAACGTGGTGGTTCCCGAGGGCGTGACGCCCGGCGCGGCTGTGCCCGTGACGGTTACGATCGGCGGGGCGACGAGCCAGAGCGGGATCACCATGGCGGTAAAGTAGCCGCGGGCATAAACTGATGCGAGATGAGCAGGCGCATTCTTCCTCTGCTGGCCGCTGCGTGCTCGATGGCCGCTCCGGCCTTCCCGCAAACGCACTACGAGCCGAACTGGCAATCGCTTGATGCGCGGCCCACGCCCGCGTGGTATCAGGATGCGCGGTTCGGCATCTTCATTCACTGGGGCCTTTACTCCGTCCCGTCGTTCGCGCCTCCGCATCTGCCGGGACAGACGCCTTACGCCGAGTGGTACTGGAATTCGCTGACCACCCGTAAGCCCGCCACGGTCGATTTTCACAACCGCACTTATGGGCCGGACTTTTCGTATGCGCAATTCGCGCCGATGTTCAAGGCGGAACTCTTCGATCCCGATCGCTGGGCGGACGTGTTTCAGAAATCGGGCGCGAAGTATGTGGTGCTGACGTCGAAACATCACGACGGTTTCGCGCTTTGGCCGAGCGCGGAAGCGGACCGCGACTGGGGGCGTCCATGGAACGCGGTATCGGCGGGTCCGCATCGCGATCTGCTGGGCGACCTGACGGCGGCAGTGCGGCGCAAGGGTTTGAAGATGGGCTTCTATTATTCGCTCTATGAGTGGTACAACCCGCTCTGGCTGACCGACAAGGCCGCTTACGTCAGCCAGCACATGCATCCACAGTTCAAGGATGCGGTGACGCGATACAAGCCATCGATCATCTTCAGCGACGGCGAATGGGAACTGACGAGCGAAGAGTGGCGCGCGCCGGAACTGCTGGCGTGGCTGTTCAACGATTCGCCGGCCAGGGATGAAGTGGTGATCGACGACCGCTGGGGCAAGGACACGCGGCACAAGCACGGCGGCTACTTCACCACCGAATACACAGCGGGGATGGACTCCGGCAATCACCCCTGGGAAGAGAGCCGCGGCATGGGAATGTCCTACGGGTACAACCGCAACGAGCATCTGGAGGACTATCACACTTCCCGTGAACTGATTCTGATGCTGGTGGACCTGGTGAGCCGGGGCGGTAATCTGCTGCTCGACATCGGGCCGGCGGCGGACGGCACGATTCCGGTGGTGATGGAAGAACGGCTGATCCAGATGGGCGACTGGCTGCGCGCCAACGGCGACGCGATCTACGGAACGCGGCCATGGCGCAGGACGCGGCAGTTCGGCGCGGGCGAGCAGCCGAAGCTGGACGCGAACAAGGAGTTCATGACGCATTACGACATCACGGACTACGTGGATCGCAAGAAGCCGGGGCAGGCCGTGATCGAAGCGTTCTTCACGCGCAAGGGCAATGACGTTTATGCGATCTTTCCGAATGCGCTGCGCGGCGACTGGACGCTGCACGATATCCATGTCGCCGCGGGGACGAACGTGACCGCGCTAGGGTCAAACGAGCGGGTGCGCTGGGAGCGCGCCGGCGACGGGATCGTGATGCATTTCGGCGCGGCGGGCGGCCCGGCGGCGGTGAAGATCAGCGAGGCGCAGTAAGCCGATTTCTCACGTGAGCCGTTAGCGCGCGCCGGCTTTCTTCACGGCGGAAGAAACGGCGATGGAGCCGGAAACCACGCCTGAGTACCAGGCGCTGCCCTCGCGGTAAAGTTCGTGCAGGTTGTCGTCCGTATCGATATAGAGAATGTGCTGGGTACCGACGCCGGAATACAGATAGGCGTAGCCGGCGAGCGGAGTTTCGGCCCGGGGAGGAGTGGGGTTGCCGGCTGACTGCAGCAGAAGCGTCTCCCGCCATCCGCTTCCCGAGTGATAAAGCTCGTGCAGGATGTTGTAAGAGTCCACGTAAACTACATGCTCGGTACTTTCATACTCCGCGGTATAACCCGCGACGGCGCTGTTTGCGGCGGGTTTCGCGGCGCCGGCGGTGATGTCGAGCGGAGTGCCGGTTTGCCATCTGCCGCCTGAGTAATACAGTTCCTGGACGTTGCCGGCGGTATTGAAATAGATAACGTGCTGCGTGTTCTCATATTCAGCCGCATAAGCCGCGAGAGGACTATTTGAGGAGGGCGGCAAGGCCGCGGGAACGGACGACGACAGGTTATTGCCGAACCATTGACCGCTGTAATAGAGCTCGCGGATCGTGCCATCCTGGGCGATGTACATGACATGCTCGGTTCCCTGGTTCTCGAACGCATAGGCGGCGAGCGGGCTGCCCGCCCTGGGAGCGTAGATGCCAGTGAAACCGGTGCGCGCCGTCAGGTCGTTTGAATACCACTGGCCGGAGCCGACCCGGTAGAGTTCGATCACGTGACTCTGGCTATCGATGTAGACAAGGTGCACGGACTGCTGATTCTTCCATGTGTACCCGACCACAGGACTATCGGGCCGGGGCGGCGCGCCGGAGGTATTGGTGATGTGGGTCAGGTTAAAGGCGTTCGGCACCTGCAGGCCTGGCATGCTGAGAGTGACGGCCTCGATGACCGGCTGCCCATCGACGCTGCCGATGTAGGCAAAGGCGTTATTCACGCCAGCCGGCTCCCACGGGAAAACCGCGATGGGAGCGCCACCGCGAGGAGAGTCGGCGCCGGGGACCGGATAGGGTATGGGCTGGTTATAGCGTTCCTGGAACGCGATGAGATCCCATTGACTCCAGGGATTCCCGCCGCCCGTTTGATTGAAATCGAGGACATAGATGCGGTTGTTTGCGCCGATATAGGCAAGATTCTGACGGTTTCCGGCGACGTTGCCGGCGACGTTGCTGTTGTAAGCTGCGCCCATGGTTCAACCTCCATATTTCGAGATTGCGGATCGGCGATCCGCCGGGTGTATTTTATGGCGAACTCGCCCGGGAGTAACCCCTTGGATGGAGCCGGCGCCGGGTGTTCCGGACGAATCAGACCGTTTGTAACCGCGGCTTGCGAGGGGAACTGAGACCCGGACCGGGGATTCGGCGATAGGATGGTCGCGGATATCCGCCTATGCTGCGTTTGACCGTTTCCTTGCTCTTTGTGTCTTTACTCTGCGGGTCTTCGTCATTTGCCGCGATACCGGTGGACCTTACGGGAGTGGCACAGGGGCCGGTTGCGGTGCGGCGGAGCGCCGATGGGCTGGTGGTTTCGTGGCCGGATGAAAAGAACCGGACATGGTCCATCGAATTCCGCGCGGACGGCAAGCCGCAGGTGATTCGCAGCATTTCTGTGGCTGGCCGCGCGATGATCGAGAACGCCCAGCCGGTGTACTTCGCGGATACCGGGATCCGGCGCGGCGGATGGGATCAGTTCTTCGATTTTCCGCCGTCGCATCCGAACGGAATTCGAAGGTTCCAACAGGAGTTTGCGCCCGCGTCCGTTCGCGCGCAGACGATTGCGGACCGAGTGTCAGTGACGTTCGAGGGACTGCGGCTGGGGATCTTTTCGGGGTCGGTGGTTTACACGGTGTTTCCCGGATCGCGGCTGATCAAACAGGAGGCGGTGCTCTCGACAAAGGAAGACAACGTCGCGTATTTCTACGATGCCGGGATCGATTATCAGCCGCAGGAGGACCGCCGTCCCGGCAACAACATGCAGACGGACGTGAGCTGCTTCGACAACGATACCGGCGCGATGCGCACGTTTCGCGTGCCGCTGGTTTCCGAGCGGAATCCGGAGACGGTGAAGTACCGGATGCTGGCGGCAAAGACGGCGAACGGCAGCGTGGCGGTGTTCCCGCCACCGCACCAGTATTTCTTCGCGCGCGATTTCACGACGAATATGGGCTATACGTGGGCGCGGTCGTGGCGCGGACACGTGGGGCTTGGGATCCGGCAGCTTCCGGATGACAACAGCCCGTATTACCCGTGGATGAATGCGCCGCCCGGAACCGCGCAGCGCATGAGCCTGTTTCTGCTGGTTTCCGACAGCGCGCCCGCGGAGACGTTGAACGAGGTTCTCGCGTACACGCATCACGATCGGTTCGTGCCGCTCGCAGGGTACAAGACCGTGGCGCCGCACTGGCATTTCGCATTTACCGAACAGGCCGTTGCGGGCGGCCCGCGCTGGACTCCGCCATGGGAGCCGGTGCTGCGCGATATGGGCGTGAATGCCGCGCTGATCATGGATTTTCATGGCGATCTGCATGAGCAGGACCCGGGTCCGCTGCGGTTTCGCGAAATGCGCGAGTATTACGACGAGACGCGTGCGCATTCGACTCCGGATTTTCTGATTATTCCCGCCGAAGAGGCGGACGCGTACTTCGGCGGGCACTGGGCGCTGGCGTTTCCGAAGCCCGTGATCTGGGCGATGAAGCGGGATTCGGGGGAGTGGACCGAAGTCGATCCGAAGTATGGGCGCGTTTACCGGATCAATAATCCGCAGGATTTGCTGAAGATGGTGCGGCAGGAGAATGCGTTTGTTTATGAGACGCATCCGCGCACGAAGGGATCGACGGGATTTCCCGATCAGATTCTCGACACGCCGTGGTTTGAAGATTCTCATTATCTTGGTACAGGGTGGAAGCAGATGCCGAGCGATCTTTCGTCACCGCGCCTGGGGGAGCGCGCGTTCAAAGTAGCGGACGATCTGGCGAACAAGGGATTCCACAAGAAGATGTTCGGCGAGGTGGATGTGTTCCAGCTCGACCATACGCATGAGCTGTATGCGCACATGAACGTGAACTATGTGCATATGGACAAGCTGCCCGCGTGGACCGATTATTCCGAAGTGCTGAATGCGCTGGCGAAGGGCGACGGGTTTGTGACGACCGGCGAGATTCTGCTGCCGTCAGTCGAGTGGAAGCCGGAGCGTGGGAAGTTAAAGGTCGCGGCCGATGTGCGGTGGACGTATCCGCTGGCGATGGCGGAGATCGTGTGGGGCGACGGGAAGGAAACGCATCACGACACGATTGATCTTGCGCGCTCGCGGCAGTTCGGGTCGGAGAAGTTTACGTGGGCGATGGACAATCCTGCGTGGAAATGGGCGCGGCTGGCCGTCTGGGATGTGGCGGGGGATGGAGCGTTTACGAATGCGGTGTGGCGGTAGGTACGCAGGAGTTAGCGAAGGCGCCTCCCATGGCTATCATCCGTACAAAACGTCCGCGACGTTTAGTACGCCTATCAATTTTGCTTGTTTATAAACCCAGGCCCCACTCGCTTGCAGTTGAGCCTGTCGCGTCGTACACTAACGCCGATCGGAGGAACGATGCTGATCGAACGTTTGCTGACGTATTTCTTTCTTCTGGCG
Source organism: Bryobacterales bacterium (assembly GCA_027450225.1). GTDB lineage: Bacteria > Acidobacteriota > Terriglobia > Bryobacterales > Bryobacteraceae > BOG-234. The sequence goes on from DAIDJK010000001.1 coordinate 6,491, forward strand.
ATGGCGGCGAACGCCAGCACACTTACCTACAGTGATAGTGGTGTATTCTCGGCATCGACGCCTACCACCACGTTCTCAGGACCGAACGAGTCCTGGTCGTTCTCATTTACGGCGGACAGCAATCCTGTTGTCCTCGAATATGGCAACGGCGGTTTTAACTTCGCGTATTCGAATTTCACATATTCTCTGAACGGGTCTTCGCTGTCGATTATGCCCACCGCGATCCGTTTTTTTACCGGCGCGAACGGAGGAGGATATTTCATCTGCTTTGTCGAGGCATGTGGGAATGGCTCATTCCCGGACGGACTGGGAACGGGCGGCCCTCAGCTCTATAAAGGACCGAATTCAGCCCCGGAGTTGCTGCCAGGCGCCTATGTCCTTCTGTTTGGCGTCTCGCTGGATTCAGTTGGTTACGCGGAGCCCGACACTACTCTCAGCGCCGTGGTCGCCACACCGGAACCGGCAACTTTCTTTGCGATCGCCGGCGTGCTGGCTACGCTGGGGGCGCGGCGACTGTTGCTCAGACCGATAGCCTGGCTCGGGATCGGACAAAAGATTGGCGGCGGTCACTGGCCCGGCGGCAGTGAAGCGACCAATTTTCGTGCGACGGCAAGAAAAGCCGCTGCCGGCATTCCCTGATACCTCGAAACATGGTTCGCGACGCGTGCGAGGTCGTCGGCGGAGACGGCAACGGCGGCGCCGTTCACAAGGGCCCACGCTTTCGTGCAGCCGTAAGCCTGAAGGGAACTGATATAGCGCAGAAAGAACAGGTACTCGCCAGTGTTTCGCAACTCATTACCTGAGCCCTGGACGGGTTGCTCCAGGACGGCGCCACTCGCGAGTTGGATGGAGCCGCCGTCCTGAACAATCAGCAGACTGGAAGCAGGCGCGAGGCTCCGCTGGGAGCTGATCACTTCCTCGATGGCGATAGTGGATTCGGTGTAGATCGCGCCTCTGTTATTGGAAAGATACGCCTGAATGCCTGATATTTTACCGACAATGATCGTATCGGCCGGGTTCTGCGGCAACTCGCTCTTTGGCGGGGGCGAGTGGAAGATGGTAGCGGCACGCGCTCTGGGGTCCCGGTTCTCAAGGGCAACGCCATCGGGGCTCGTGAACTTGTCGAAATAGCTGGCCCGGGCGGCCCGTATGGCGGTCGCGGTCGAGTCGAGCGCCGAGGACAATTCCTTCGTTGGAGTCAACGACGGCGCCTGAGCCAGTGCGTTGCTCGCTGCGAAAACCGGCAATAAAGCGAGAAGCGGGACGCGTTTGCGACCCTGTGAGCGGGGATGGTGTGAAGTTGCGGCGGAGGGCTGCATTGCGCGGAACTCCGGGAGCATAACCGTGTCGTATTCGAAGCGCGTACTCATTGGATCGCCACTGCCCCATCCGGCGTTCCCAGTGATCAACCGACACGCCGTCCGTGGGACCGTCTGGGCGCATCGAAAGAGCCGAGGGCGATGGAAGGCGCGCGGTTCGATCTGCGTTGTTTACGCGGGCAATTTCGACGCGCCCATCAGGTATTCATCGACACCGCGGGCGGCTTTGCGGCCTTCGGCGATCGCCCAGACCACAAGCGACTGGCCGCGGCGCATGTCGCCGGCTGAGAAAACGCCGGGGACGGATGACATGTAGTGGTCGTTCGTTTCCACGTTGCCGCGCGCGTCGAGCTTGAGTCCGAGATCCTCGACGAGGCCCGTGCGCACGGGGCCGGTGAAGCCCATCGCGAGCAAAACAAGATCGACGTCGAGCTCGAATTCGGTGCCGGGAATGGCTTCGAACTTCGGAGGAGCTCCGACGCGAACACCGTGCAGCTTCTTCACGTTGCCGTGCTCGTCCCCGGTGAAACGAACTGTGTTGACGCTCCAGTCCCGCAGGCCGCCTTCTTCGTGCGAGCTTTCGACGCGCAGCTGCATGGGCCACAGCGGCCAGGGTGTATGCGGAGCGCGTGTGTCGGGCGGCTTGGGAAGAAGCTCGAACTGCGTGACGTGCGCTGCGCCGTGGCGGTGCGAGGTGCCGAGGCAATCCGCTCCGGTATCACCGCCGCCGATGATGACGACGCGCTTGCCGGTGGCGAGGATCTGGTTCAGAACCTTGTCGCCCTCACAGACTTTGTTGGCCTGCGGCAGGAACTCCATGGCGAAATGAATGCCTTTCAGTTCGCGGCCGGGTACTTTGAGATCGCGAGGCTGCTCGGCGCCGCAGGTGAGAAGCACCGCATCGAACTTGCTGAGTTCGCTCACCGGGACGTTGCCGCCGATGTGCGAGTTCGGGGCAAATTCGACGCCTTCGCCCTTCATCTGGTCGATGCGGCGATCGATCAGATGCTTTTCCATCTTGAAGTTCGGGATGCCGTAACGAAGCAGGCCACCGATGCGATCGGCCTTTTCGAAAAGAACCACGGAATGACCGGCGCGGGCAAGCTGCTGTGCGGCGGCGAGTCCGGCGGGGCCGGAACCAACGACGGCAACGCGTTTACCGGTGCGGAAAGCGGGCGGCTCAGGCGCGATCCAGCCCTCGGCCCAGCCGCGATCGACAATCGCTTTCTCGATGTTCTTGATGGTGACCGGCGGCTCATTGATGCCGAGCACGCAGGCGGCTTCGCAGGGCGCGGGACAGATGCGGCCGGTGAATTCGGGGAAGTTGTTGGTGGAGTGCAAGACGCGCAGGGCTTCGCGCCAGCGGCCGCGCCACACCAGATCGTTCCAGTCCGGAATGATGTTGGTGACCGGGCAGCCGGTGTGGCAGAAGGGCACGCCGCAATCCATGCAGCGCGCGCCCTGCAGCCGCACTTTGTCTTCCGGCAGAGGATGATAGATCTCGAACCAGTCCCGGATGCGCTCGGCGGGCGGCCGGCGCTGGGGGACTTCACGCTCGTATTCGAGAAAGCCTGTGACCTTACCCACGCTGCGCACCCCCGTGGACGGCCTGCCTCAGCTCGCCGACCACAACGCGGCTCGCCACTGTCTCTTTCTGCGCGTTCTTTTTCATCACCCGTTTGAATTCATGCGGAAATACTTTGACGAACTTCGGCAGCATGGCCGACCAGTTCTCGAGAACCCACCTGGCGCGTGGACTGCCCGTCGCTTCGAAGTGGCGGAAGATCCAGGTCCGCAGCACGCGCTGATCTTCGGGATCGAAGACCTGCTCGAGATCGACGGACGCTTTGTTGCAGCGGTAGTTTGAGAATTCGCCGGCATCGTCGAGCACGTAAGCGATGCCGCCCGACATGCCCGCGGCGAAGTTGCGCCCGGTTTTGCCGAGCACGATGACAAGGCCGTTCGTCATGTATTCGCAGCCGTGATCGCCCGTGCCTTCGACAACCGCGGCGGCGCCCGAATTGCGAACGGCGAACCGCTCGCCCGCCATGCCGTTGAAGAACGCCTCGCCGCTGGTGGCGCCATAGAGCACGACGTTGCCGATGAGGATGTTCTCTTCCGGCACGAAGGTGGCCTGTTTCGACGGGTAGACTATGATGCGGCCGCCCGAAAGGCCTTTGCCGACATAATCGTTGGCATCGCCTTCGAGTTCGAGAGTGACGCCTTTGGCGAGGAATGCCCCGAAGCTCTGTCCCGCCGAGCCGTTGAAGCGGAATTTGATGGTGTCGTCCGGAAGGCCGGCCGAGCCGTACTTGCGCGCAATCTCGCCCGAGAGCATGGCGCCGACGGTGCGATGAACGTTCTTTATCGGCAGCCTGATCTCGATTGGGGTTTTGTGATCGATGGCCTCGCGGGCGTGGTCGATCATCTTGTAATCGAGCGCTTCGCTGAGCCCGTGATCCTGCGCGATCGTGCAGCGGCGGGCGACCCGCGACGGAATGGGCGGATTGTAGAGGATCTGCGAGAAATCGAGCCCGCGCGCTTTCCAGTGCTCGACGGCTTTCACGGTGTCCAGCATGTCCACGCGGCCGATCATTTCTTCCATGCGCCGGAAGCCGAGTTTCGCCATGATCTGGCGCACCTGTTCGGCGATGAAGAAGAAGAAATTGATCACGTGCTCAGGCTGGCCGGAGAATTTGGCGCGCAACACCGGGTCCTGCGTGGCGATACCGACGGGGCAGGTGTTCAGATGGCACTTGCGCATCATGATGCAGCCCAGGGCGACGAGCGGAAGAGTGGAGAAACCGAACTCCTCGGCGCCGAGCAGCGCGGCGATGGCGACATCGCGGCCGGTGGAGAGTTTGCCATCGGTCTGGACGCGGATGCGGCTGCGCAGATCGTTCATCACCAGCACCTGCTGGGTTTCGGCGAGGCCGAGTTCCCAGGGAGCGCCGGCGTGCTTGATCGAAGTGAGCGGCGAAGCGCCGGTGCCGCCATCGTGGCCGGAGATGAGAACCACGTCGGCGTGAGCTTTTGATACGCCCGCCGCGACGGTGCCGACGCCGACTTCGGCGACGAGCTTGACCGAAATGCGCGCCTTCGGATTCACGTTCTTGAGATCGTAGATGAGCTGCGCGAGATCCTCGATCGAATAGATGTCGTGATGCGGCGGCGGCGAAATGAGACCGACGCCAGGCACGGAGTGGCGGACCCGCGCGATCACATCGTCCACTTTGTGGCCGGGAAGCTGGCCCCCTTCGCCGGGCTTTGCGCCCTGCGCCATCTTGATCTGGAGTTCGTCGGCGTTGACGAGGTAGTTGGCGGTAACGCCGAAACGTCCGGAAGCGACCTGCTTGATGGCGCTGCGGCGGAGATCGCCGTTGGGGTCCGGCTTGAAGCGCGCTTCGTCTTCACCGCCCTCGCCGGTGTTGGAGCGGCCGCCAATGCGGTTCATCGCGATGGCAAGGGTTTCGTGCGCCTCTTTCGAGATGGAGCCGAACGACATGGCGCCGGTGGCGAAGCGCTTCACGATTTCGCTTGCCGGTTCGACGTCTTCGATCGGGATCGGATTGCCGGTCTTGAACTCGAACAGACCACGGAGCGTGCAGAGATGACGATTCTGCTCGTCCATCAGGTCCGTGTATTCCTGGAAGGTACTGAAGTTCTTCTCGCGAACCGCGTGCTGCATTTTGCTGATCGTAAGAGGATTGAGCAGGTGGTATTCGCCGCGGACGCGCCAGGCGTAACTGCCGCCGACAGGAAGTTCGGTGTCGCTTTCGTTGAGCGGCTGGAAGGCGAGCGAATGCTTCAGACTCGCTTCGCGGGCCAGCACATCGAGGCCGACGCCTTCAATGCGCGAAGCGGTGCCGGTGAAGTAGCGATCGATCAGCGATTTGTTGAGGCCGATGGCTTCGAAGACCTGGGCGCCGCGATAGCTCTGCAGCGTGGAAATGCCCATCTTGGAGAAGACCTTCAGTAGGCCTTTGTTGACGGACTTGATGTAGTTATAGACGGCCTTCTCGAAAGTGAGGCCTTCGGGCAGATAGCCGCGCATGGCGAGATCTTCGAGAGTCTCGATCGCGAGATAGGGGTTGATCGCGCTTGCGCCGTAGCCGATGAGCAACGCATAGTGCATCACTTCGCGCGGCTCGCCCGATTCGACGATGAGCGCTACCTGCGTGCGGCTGCCTTCGCGGATCAGATGGTTGTGGACCGCGGTAAGAGCGAGCAGGCTGGGGATGGGAGCCCATTCCGAATCGACGCCGCGGTCGGAAAGGATCAGAAGCGAGTAGCCGGACTGAATGGCGAGCGAGGCGCGGCGGCACAGGCCATCGAGCGCGCGCTCGAGGCCGCGCTCACCGTCTTCGACGGCGAAGAGCGCGGGCAGCGTGGTGGCGAGGAAATCGCCCTGCGAGACGCGGCGCAGCTTTTCGAGATCGCGATTGGTGACGATGGGATGCGGCAGTTTGAGCGTGTGGCAGTGCTCGGGCGTTTCGGCGAGGATATTGCGCTCGGTGCCGATATAGCTGACAAGCGACATCACCATCTCTTCGCGGATGGGATCGATGGGCGGATTGGTGACCTGCGCGAAAAGCTGTTTGAAGTAATTGAACAGCGGCTGCGGCTTGTCTGAGAGGCAGGCAAGCGGCACGTCCGTTCCCATGGACCCGATGGGCTCTTCCCCAGTCGAGGCCATCGGCGTCATCAGCATGCGGACGTCTTCGTCCGTGTAGCCGAAGGCGCGCTGGCGGGCCGTGATGGTGGCGTGGTCGGAACCATGCACGCGCGTGGGCTCGGGAAGCTTATCGAGCGTGATCTGATTCTGCGTGAGCCAGTCGCGATAGGGACGGCGCGAGGCGAGCTGTTCCTTGATCTCTTTATCCGAAACGATGCGGCCCTGCTCGAGATCGACCAGGAACATCTTGCCGGGCTGCAGGCGGCCTTTCTGCTTCACGTCTTCCGGCCTGATGGGGAGGACGCCGGTTTCCGAAGACAGAACGACCATGCCATCGTGCGTGACGACGTAGCGCGCGGGGCGAAGACCGTTGCGATCGAGCGTGGCGCCGATGACGCGGCCATCCGTGAAGGTGATGGCGGCGGGGCCGTCCCACGGCTCCATCAGCGAACAGTGGTATTCGTAGAACGCCTTCTTCGAATCCTCCATGTGCGGATTGCCGTCCCAGGCCTCGGGAATCAGCATGGCCATGGCGTGAGGAAGAGAGCGGCCGGACTGCACGAGCAGCTCGAGCGCATTATCGAAACCCGCCGAATCGCTGCCGTTCGGCTGGATGACCGGGAAAAGCTTCTTGATTTCGTCGCCGAAAAGGTCAGAGGCCAGGATGGACTGGCGCGCGTTCATCCAGTTCACGTTGCCCTTCAGGGTGTTGATTTCGCCGTTGTGGGCGACGAAGCGGAAGGGATGCGCAAGCTGCCAGGTGGGGAACGTGTTCGTCGAAAAGCGCTGGTGGACGAGACACATGGCGCTGGTGACGTCGGGATCGGAAAGCTCGCAGTAGAACTTCGCGATCTGCGGCGCGAGCAGCAGTCCTTTATAGACGATGGTGCGGGCAGAGAGCGACGGGATATAGAACATCCAGCCCTCTTCCATGCCTGCTTTGGTAACTTCGCTCTCGGCGCGCTTGCGGACGATGTACAGCTTGCGTTCGAGCTGATCCGTGCTCATGCCGGCGGGCGCGCCGACGAAAATCTGCTGGATATACGGCTGCGAAGCGCGCGCGACGCGGCCGATGGCGTTGCCGTCGATCGGCGTATCGCGCCACCCGAGAATGCGCAGACCTTCTTCCTGAACGATGCGTTCGACAATGCCTTCGGTCTGCAGACGCTCCTGCCGTTCCACGGGCATGAAGACCATGCCGACGCCATATTCGCCGGCTCCCGGCAGAGTGAACCCGAGTTTCGATGCCTCGCGCGCAAAGAATGCGTGCGGAATCTGAATCAGAAGACCAGCGCCATCACCCGTCTCCGGATCGCAGCCGCAGGCGCCGCGATGCGTGAGATTGATGAGAATCTGAATGCCTTTCTCGATGATGTCGTGGGATTTGTGGCCTTTGATGCTGGCGACGAAGCCGATACCGCAGGCGTCGTGCTCGTGGCTGGGATGATACAGGCCCTGCGCGCCGGGAAGTCCATTGGCGAGTCCGGGTACACGGCCTTCACAACCATCGCGAACGGTGGAATGGTTCTGGTTCATTAGAGATACTCCGGGCTACTCACGGCGACAGCGTACGCGGCTGTGCGTCTCGGGTGGTAGTTTCACGATATTAGCAGATTCTCACAATATCACGCAAACCAAATCTGACGTATCGACAAATTCAGTTTTGCTTATGTTAGACTCGCAGTGGTGATCTTCGTCGATTGCAAGCTTTTTCGCGACGTGGCCAGCGCGAAAAGCCTGAGCCGCGCGGCCCAGATGAACGGCATCAGCCAGTCCGCCGCAACGCAGCACATTCAGGAGATGGAAAAGCGGCTGGGAGTGGAACTGCTGGACCGCTCGACGCGGCCGGTGGGTCTTACGGCGGCCGGCAAGCTGTACGCGGACATGTGCCGCGAGGTGCTGCGGCGGGAGGCGAGCTTTCTGGCGGAACTGGATGAGATCAAATCCGAAGCCGGGGGACAGGTGCGGGTGGCGTCGATTTATTCGATCGGCCTGACGGAAGTGGGACGCCTGAAGGATGAATTCGCCCGGCGATGTCCCGCGGCGCATCTGCAGGTGGAATATTGCCGCCCGGATCGTGTTTATGAAGCCGTGCAGGCGGATGAAGCGGATTTCGGCTTTCTGAGCTATCCCGAGCACCGCCGGGAACTGGCGGTGATTCCCTGGCGCGAGGAAAAGATGACGCTGGTGGTTTATCCGACGCACCGGCTGGCGGCGCGGGATTCGATCGTCCCGTCCGATCTGGCCGGCGAAGACTTCATCACCTTCGACGAGGATGTGCCGGTACGGCGCGAACTGGACCGGTTCTTCCGCGAGAACGAAGTGCAGGTGAACGTGGCGGCGCAGTTCGACAATATTCAGTCGATCAAGGAAGCAGTGGCGCTGGGGTCGGGAATCAGTATTCTGCCGGAACGTACGTTGACTGCGGAAATTGAACAGAGCAGGCTGGCGTCAATCCCGATCGAGGCGCCGGGGCTGCTGCGGCCGACCGCCATCATCCACCGCCGCCGGAAGAAGTTCACACGGGCGGCGCGCGAATTTCTGGAACTGGTGACGGTGTAGCCCGCGGGACTTCGGACAGCTGAGATCAAAAAAAGGGGCCCAGGCCGTTACCGGCCCGGACCCGGGAATTGCCAGGAATCAATTCAGGCGATCAACGCTGGATGATCTGAATGGCGTCGATCTTCGGGTTGGAGACGACCGGCACGAGTTGGATGACGAGCTGGCCGTTGGTCACATTCACAAGATAGGTGCGGTCCACCGCCGTATGCGGTCCGCCGGCAGCGGCAACGATATCGAAGCCGGACTGCACGGTCTGGCCGTTGATGACGATATTGAACAGACGCTGGCCCGACGCGTTGAACCAGTTCTCTGAAAACTTCAGCGTAACCGCGTTGGTCCCGTTCGGCGCCGCGAACTGGTACTGCAGCGGCTGGAACAGGGTGAAGCGCTCGGTCTGATAGAGAGACTGGTCGCTGGTGTTGCCGATGCCGCCCCAGTAAGCCCAGGGCAGGCCATCGGTGAAACCGGTATCGGCCGCCCAGGTCTGACCGAGTGAATCGACATACTGGCTGCCGCCGGCGCGAACACGGATCGCCGATGGAGCCGGAGTGCCGCCGGCATCGATCTCGATCGCGTTGATCTCGGGGTTCGAGACCACCGGATTGAGCTGGATGACGATCTGGCCATTGCTGACGTTCACGGGATAGGACAGATCGATGGCGAGGTTCGGGCCACCGGCGGCCTTTGCAATATCGAAGTTGGTCGCCACCTGCTGGCCATTGATGACGATGTTGAATACGCGTTGTCCGGCGGAACTAAACCAGGTTTCGGCGAACTTCAGGTTGACGGAGTAGCTGCCGTTGGGCGCGGCGAAATGATACTGCACGGGCGCCGCGGAGTTCCAGCGCTGGCTTTGGTAAAGCGCCGGGGTCCACGAGTTGGGGATCGGATTGGAGTCGGCGTAAGTATACCCGCCGGAGAAGCCTGTGTCTCCGGACCAGACATTCCCAAACGCATCGGTGAGCCCGCCGCCGCCTGCGTGAACGCGAATGGTGGTGAAGTTTCCGCCCGGCGGATTCGCAGGCGGCGCGGGTGAGGCGGGAGGCGCCGGCGCCACGGGTGGCGCGACAGGAGGTGGAGGTGGAGCCGGCGGGGCTGCCGGGGGCGCCGGCGCGACAAAACCGCCGCCGAACTGAAGATTGACAACGGAGGCGGCATCCACGCTGACGCCCGCGCTGCCGGATACGTTGGACTGGCCGCCGGTGGAAGCCGTTACGGTGTAGCCGCCGGGAACAAGACCGATCGAGGAATAGTGGCCATTGCCGTCCGTGGTCGCGGTGGTGTTTCTGGGTCCGTTGATGTTGACCGTGGCGTTGACCGCCGGCGCGCCGCCGGGCAGCGCGATATGGCCGGAAACCGTGCCCATGGCCGGCAGATTGAGATTGACGGTGGTGTTGCCATACGGACCGACGCCCTGGGTGACGGAATTCGTCACGCGGTAGAGCGCCGCGGCCTGAACGGTGTAAGTTCCGGGCTGGACATAGAGCGAGTAACCACCGCCCGGAGCGGTGACGGCAGTGGAAACAATGAGACCGTTCGAAATCGCCTCCACCACGGCCCCGCCGACGCCCTGACCGTTATCCGTGACGACCCCGCTGAACTGCGCAGGAGTCCCGCCGAGGACCGGAGTGAAATTGGTATCGGCGCCCGCTGCGACGCCAATCTGGAAAGTTCCGGTGGGATAACCCGGAGCGCTGACGACCGCCGTATAACTGCCGGGCGCGATGCCGTAGAAGCGGAATAGGCCGGTCGCATTGACGACGGTTTGCGATTGCCCCGCTACGGTGACGGTCGGATTCGTGCCGACGGGATTGCCGTTGATATCGACTACCTGGCCGGCGATGCCACCGAGCGAGCTCGGACGGAGATTCCCGCTGACGGCGCGATAGAGATTCACGCGGCCGTAACCAAGCTGCTGGCCTGCCTGCCCGCCGAAATTGCCGTTATCGGCCGACTGCTCGACAATCATCCGCGCCATTGCGGCGCTCATGTTGGGACTGGTGGCGAAAATCATGCCGCCTACGGCGGAAACGTGCGGCGTCGCCATGGAGGTGCCGGAGATCGAGTCGTAACCGGTGACGCCCTCCTGATTGGGGTACGTGGGAACAGTGGAGAGGATACCTACGCCGGGCGCGCCGACGGCGATTCCGGGGCCGGAATCGGAGAAAGAGGCGAGATTGTCGTTGCCGTCCGTGGCCGCGACGCCGAGAGCATAATTCGCGCCGGCGGGGAAAAACAGTTCATTCTTTGCGTCGTTGCCACCCGCGGCGACGACGATCGCATTCTTCTGCCAGGCGTAATTGACGGCGTTCTGCAGCGTCTGTGAATAACCCGGCGAACCGAGACTGAGCGAAATCACGGATGCGCCGCTGTTGGCTGCATCAATGATGGCCTGGGAGATTTTGCCGTCATCGCCGGAACCGTTCGAATCGAGAACTTTGTAAACGAGGATCTCGACGGGATAGGCAAGTCCGGCGATTCCCTGCCCATTGTTGGCTGAAGCGGCTATGATGCCGGCCACGTGCGTGCCATGGCCGAAATCGTCACCCCAGTTGCAGGGGGTGGGCGCAGTGGTGGGATAGAAAGTCTGGCTGAGCGACCAGTTGATCTGGCCGCCCGCGGCGCTGTCGGTTGAGCCGCCGCCTGCGTTGATGAAATCAGGATGAGTGCAATCGACGCCGGTATCGAGCACGGCGACGCGAATACGGCCGTATTCGGCGACGGCCGAGGTCAGAAAACCGTCCGGCGCGGCTCCCCAGGCCTGTTCAGCCTGCACGTTTTGCAAAGCCCACTGCGCATTTACCTGCGGATCGTTGGGGATGAGGGCCTGCGCCTTGCGTACCCGGTTGGGCTCCACGTAAAGTACATCCGAACGCGCGGCCAGAGCGGCGGGGACGCCGAGGGGCGCCGCCAGCGGAAGTTGTACCAGGTGGATGTTGGCGCCGGCGTTTACGGGCGTTGAAGTTGCCCCGGGGGCAACCTGCTGCAGAACGGACGCCGCGGAGGCGCCTTGAGCGAAGCGAACCAGAAGTTGTCCAGAGACGGTGGTCTCATTGGGTCCGGCCACGAATTGAATTCCCGCGAATGCCGCTGTCCAGCTGAAGAGCGCCATTACCAGCAGCGTGCGCGCACTTTTGGCGCACGATCGATATAGTGGTGTCAAGTCGATCGAGTCTCCTTATGGTTTCCCTGAGTGATGTTCGGAACCGATGGCTCCTGCGTGAAGTCACAGAATCACACTCGGAATCCGAAAAATCATTAACCCCACCGGGCTAATTTGAGGAGATATTTACGCTATTTATGAGTCACTAGCGAGTTGTGCTGGGGAAAGACGTTAACGCTGGCGCAATAAAGAGTACAAAGTACTATGTTCGACCGGAGTAGTTGAGACATCGCCAGGGAAGACTATCGCGTATTCGGGCTACGCAGTGTGCCCCGCATCCTGCCTTCATCCGACTCCGGAAAGTAGAACTCAAAAATCCGTCTGGCGGAAGGGAGAAAAGAAGAGCTGTGGTTTGAGCAGCGCGGCTGGTGAGAGAGCTCAGTTCCCCCGGGACGGCCGGGCAGGAGCAGTGCTCGCCACTTCGAAATGGCTCAACGAACGCGAATATTGCGAAATGCCGCGATAAAGCGCGTCCGCCACCTTTTGCCGGTATTCGGGTTTGCCGAGATTCCGTTCATCCCGCGGATTGCTCAAAAAACCGATCTCAGCGAGAACGGAAGGCATGGATGCGCCGATCAATACCACAAAAGGCGCGCGCTTGATTCCACGGTCTCTCGCGACGGGGTTGACGGCCGCCTCCTGGGCGAAAAGAGGAGCTTCTATGTCTCGGGCGAGCGTCTGCGATTCCGTGATTTTGTCATTCAGGGTGATGGACTGGATCAGGTCCTTCAATTCACCAACGGTTTTATCCGAGCCGGCATTTTCCCGCGCCGCGACGTCAAGCGCTGTCGGATTATTCGTGAAATTCAAATAAAAAGTTTCGATCCCTCCTACGGAAGCCGCGGGAGAAGAGTTGGCGTGGATCGAAATAAAAAGGTCGGCTTTGTGATCGTTTGCGATGGCGGTCCGTTCGTGCAGCGGAATAAAGGTGTCGTCGGAACGGGTGAGGATGACCTCGGCGCCCATCCGCGACTGGATCAGAGCGGCCAGCCGAAGGGCGACGTCAAGTACGACATCCTTTTCAATGACGCCATGCGGCCCGATGGTCCCATCGTCATGGCCGCCATGGCCGGCGTCAATAACCACCCGATCGATCTTCAGTCCGAGAGCGCGAGTGAGCGACCGCGTGGCCTCGAGCGATGGAGCGGCTCGCGCGTCCGGGGAAACGGAACGCGCCGCAGGAATAACGCGGGTGGACATGCCCCTGACGTAGCGCTGGGGCGCAGTCGGTCCGGGCAGATAGACCGAGGCGAATTCAACGGCCGCCGGCAGGGCGGAATCTCCGGCGATCGACGGGGCGGGCAACAGAATCAGCGTTTTTGGAACAGGCGGCGCCGGCCATACAAACATCCGGGCGGTACGGCGGCCGATGGCGCCGCGCGAGGAGGAAGAGTAGACGGCCGGCTCCAGATAGGGCCGCGGCGCTTCCGCACCGGCAAGAGAATTGAACGGCTGAGATTCGGAGGCCTCCGCGGGCGGAGCGAGGCGGGCCGTCTGACGGCCGGGGCGGCGTTCGGGCCGGATCTCGATCAGCATCCGGTCCGGACTGTCAAGTCGCGTCACGTGATACTCGGCAGGCCCGACAAGATCGAAGACGATCCGCGTGGTACCCGGCACGGTCTCCGCAATGCGGACCCGGCGGACCAGCGCATCATTAATAATACGTGTCGCGGCGCGGCGCCTGTCGATCCAGGGGCGGGCGTGAAGAATATCGAAGAAAAGCCGATCCGGATTATAGGCGCGGTTGGATCGGTATTCAAACGGACCTGAAGTCTCGAGAACGACGCGGGTCGAGTCCGGGTGGGACCACGAACGGATCGTGGTAACCCGAATTATGCCGGAATTCGCGGCGGCGATCGCGGGTAGTGCGGTAATGCCCACCAGGATTTGCCACCAGCGGTGAATCACTTTGGCCTCTAAGGAGTACGGTAATAAATTCTGCCGTCTGAGCCAACCGACGTCTGAATCAGGCGGTATGTTTCGGCTGGGATTGGACCCGGCAGAGCGTTAGTAGTCTTCTTCGCGCTTTTTTCTCTCGCACTCGCAAGATTGCGAGATACCCGCACCACGTAATTCCGGGTTTCGAGGTAAGGAGGCGTGCCTTTGTATTTATCTACGGCTTTTTCGCCTGCGTTATAGGCAGCGACGGCTTTCGTGTAATCGCCCTGATAGTAATCGAGAAGGAATTTCAGATATTTTACGCCGCCACGGACATTTTCTTCCCGGTCGAAAGGGTTCCGAACCCCGAAACGCCGCGCAGTGGAAGGTTCGAGCTGCATGATGCCCTCCGCGCCTTTGGGGGAAACGGCGAACTGATAGTAGCGGCTCTCGGCGAGAGCAATGGACTGAGCCAAAGGAGCTTCGACGCCTTGCTCGGCGGCAATCCGGTCGATTAACTCTTTGGTCGCGGCTGCGTTCTCCGCGTTGCGCTCGGGAGAAACCGCTGGTCGAACGACGACCATACTCCGCACCAGACGACCCGATCGAGCGTCCGCCCGGACCACTGACCTGGCCACGGGAACGGCCCCGTCCGGGGATGATGCCAGCGCGGGCATGGCTACCAGCAGTATAAAACAATACCGGCAGAACATGGCGACTGCGTTCCTGTTGCGGACGTGGCAAGCCACAATTGTCGATGGTAACATCCGGCTGGTGAGTGAATCGGACTGGACCGGAGTCGCGGGATGGGTGCTGGTGGGCGGCGCGAGCAGCCGCATGGGACGCGACAAGGCTCTGATGGAAGTAAACGGAACGCCGCTCGCGCTTGCAGTAGCGGGAGCAATGGGCAGGATTTGCCGGCGGGTGAGTCTCGTCGGAGACCCGGCGAGATATGCGAACCTGGGATTGCCGGTCATACCGGACGCGATGCGCGGGCTGGGTCCGCTGTCCGGCATCGAGGCGGCGCTTGGCGCGACCGATTCGGACTGGAACCTTGTTGCCGCCTGCGATATGCCGGCGCTCGACGAACTGACGCTGCGGCGGATTGTTGACGGAGCGGCGGAGGATGGCGCGATTCCCCGATATGCGGACGGGACGATCGAACCGCTCTGCGCGGTGTACCACCGGCGCTGCCATGATGCGGCGGTGGCGGCATTGTCTCGAGGAGTCCGGCGGGTAAGTGAATTCATCGGCGGTCTCAAGGTACGATACGTCCAGATACAGGATGCCGGGCCGTTTCAGAATTTGAACACGCCCGGTGACCTCGACAACTTTCGCCGTGGCTGAAGAGTATCCGCATTACATCGAATTCCGGCACGTATATAAGACGTTCGACAAACCGGTTTTAGTCGATTCCAATTTTCACGTGGACGGGGGCCAGACGGTGGCGATTATCGGCCGCTCCGGGGTGGGCAAATCCGTTACCCTCAGCCACATTATGGGATTTCTGAAACCGGACCAGGGCCGGGTGATCGTGGCGCACGAAGACGTTACGAACTACGACGAAGCCGAAATGAACCGGATTCGCCGCAAAGTGACGATGGTTTTCCAGTCCGGCGCGCTGTTCGATTCACTGACGGTGGCCGAGAATGTCGCATTCGCGCTGGAACAACGCGCCGATTACGACGAAAAGAACCGCGATGACGTCGTTCGCGGCCTGATGAGAATGGTGGATATCTGGGATATGCGCGACGAATATCCGGCTGATCTTTCAACCGGATTCAAGCGATCCGTGGCGATCGCGCGCGCGCTGGCCGCCGAACCGCAATGCCTCCTCTATGACGAGCCAACCACCATGGTGGATCCGATCATGAGCGATCACATGACACAGCTCATGCTGCGGCTGAAACGCGACCACCAGCTGACCAGCATTGTTGTGACTCACGATCTGGATCTGATGAACAACGTGGCGGACACGGTGGTGTTCCTGAACAAAGGGCACGTGGCGTTTTTCGGCCCGACGAAGGAGTTGTATCAGTCCGAGGACCCGGACATTCAGGAATTTCTGGAACTGGACAAGATTATTCGCGGGGCCTCGATTCCCGCGCAGGATCCGATGCGCATGGGGCTGGGCGAACTGGAACATTAGCGCGGCTGCCGCCAGCGGGCGAAAAGGGAATGGAGCATCTTTGGAGCCTGGGTGGCCTGAGCTGGCGCAAACTGATGATCCGCACCGTCCGCGAAAGCTGGGCAGACAATGTCTTCGGCCAGGCTGCCCGTCTCGCGTTTTACCATTTCCTCGCTCTGTTCCCGTCCCTGCTGCTGATGATGCTGGTGGCGCGGCCGGATTCGGCCCCGGAAACCTCGCTTCGGCACGCGCTGGGACACGCCGTGGGGTACGTACTGCCGGCCGCGACGGCCGCGCTGATGCAGACCACTGTCACCGAACTTCATCAGAACGCCGCCACATCGGGAGGCATCTGGATTGGCGTGGCTGGAGCGTTGTGGGCCGCGGTGAACGGAGCCTGGGCCATGGTGGACGGCCTGAATGTCGCTTATGAGGTAGAGGAGAAGCGATCGTGGATACACGTGACGGCGATCGCGCTGGCATTCACGGCGATTATCGCGGCTGCGACGCTGCTTGCGCTCGCCGGGGGCGAGATGCTGGCCGCGTGGCTGGACCGGCTGGGCTTCGGGCCTGTTGGAGCCGCCGCCCGATGGGCGGTAATCGCCGGCGCCTTATTCATCTGCCTTGCGGCATTCTTTCGCATCGGGCCGAATCTGAACGACCGGCAGTGGCAGTGGAGCACGCCCGGGGCGGTGATTGCCGCCGCGTTGTGGATTGGGGAGACGCTCGTGTTCCGCTTCTGGGTGGACCGCTTCAACAGCTATCCGGCGATTTACGGTCATCTGGCCTCTGTCGCTTCGCTGCTCGTGTGGCTTTATATAACGGGCGCGACCGTGCTGATCGGCGCCGAGATGAATTCGGAGATCGAGAAAGCGGCGGCCGAAGGCGGTGTGGGCCGCGAGGTGCGGCGAGCGAGGTGAAGGGCAATGACGTAAAGGGCAATGCAGCCTGTTCGCGACAGCTGTGTTATTTTCAGGAATCCGCTTCCACCCCATGCGCATTTCTTCGAAAGCGCCCTGCCGCGTCGATCTGGCCGGCGCGACCCTCGATATCTGGCCCCTGTACCTCTTTCACCACCGCCCGGTGACCGTTAATTTCGCGGTGGATCGCTATACGTCCTGCGATCTCGAGACCCGCGAAGACCAGACGATCATTCTGCGGTCGACCGATCTCCGGAAAGAAGAGCGCTTCGAATCGCTCGCCAAACTTTGCTCGGCGCGCAAGTATAAATTGCCTCTTCTGGCGCTGCTGGTGCGCTTTTTCGAACCGCGAACGGGACTCCTTATCGAATCGAATTCGGAAGCGCCGGCCGGAGCCGGCATATCCGGATCGTCCGCGCTGATGATCGCGGTGGCTTCGGCTCTGAACAAACTGACGGAACGGGGCTATTCTCTCGAAAAGCTGCGGGAAATCGTGCAGAACATCGAGGCGCAGGTGATTCGGGTACCCACGGGTTCGCAGGACTATTATCCGGCCATGTACGGCGGGATTTCGGCCATCGAGCTTTCGCCGGCGGGAATCCGGCGGAGCGCGCTTCCCGTGGACGCGGCGGAATTGAACAGGCGATTCGTTCTTGCCTACACCGGCGCGCCTCGCAATTCGGGCATCAACAACTGGGAAGTGATGAAGGCGCATATCGACTCCGATCGCGCCGTGCACCGGAATTTCGACCGGATCGCCTGCATAGCGAACTGTATGCGGACGGCGCTGGAGCGCGCCGACTGGGATGAGGCCGGTCGACTGGTGCGGGATGATTGGGAGCACCGGCGGCGGAACTCGCCTGGCATTACGACGCCCCTGATCGACAGGCTGGTGAAATCCGCGCGCCGCGCCGGAGCCACAGGGGCGAAGGTTTGCGGAGCCGGGGGCGGCGGATGCGTGGTGTTTCTGGTGGAACCGGGCGCGAAAACCTGCGTGGAAGCGGCAGTCGAGGCGAGCGGGGGTACGTTGCTGGATGCGGCGGTGGCGGAGCGTGGAGTCCGGGTGCGCTGACATGCCTGAGGCGGCGCCCGCGACAACGTCCGGACGCGATCCGGTCCGCCCGCTGCTGGGCGCCGGGGTTTGTTTCCTGCTCTATCGGGTGGGAACGTTCATCCTGATTCCCATCGGCGCTTACTTCGGAGGCATCATGGTGGCCAGCACGGTTCCGCCGTTGCTGGCAGCCGCGTTTGCGACGTCTATCGCGATGGCGATCTTCGAGTCGCGGCGGCTGGGCGACATTGGACTGCACTGGCGCGAAGGCTCGGCCCGCAATTTTGCTATCGGGATGGGGCTGGCGATAATCGCCGCCTGCATGGTGATTCTGGCGCCGGTGGCTGCGGGAGTGGCGCACTTCCGCGCCGTGGCGGGGGCGGACATCTCCTGGCGGGGCGACATCTTTTTTCCACTGCTGCTCTTGTGCGGCGCGCTTGGAGAGGAGATCGCATTCCGGGGGTTTACGCTGCAGTTTCTCATCAGAGGATACGGCGCATGGATTGGGGTAATCGCGGTGGGTTCCATCTTCGGATTGCTGCACGCCGGCAATCCGGGGGCGACGCCGCTTTCGATTTGTATTACGATCGGCTTCGGCATCCTCTTCGGCTTCGCCGTGGTGCGATCACATGACCTGTGGTTCCCATTGGGACTGCACTTTGGCTGGAACGCCACGCTGCCATTTCTCGGCGTGGATCTGAGCGGACTTACAATCAGAGTAACGAGGTACGAGATTCAATGGAATTCGGACGCGCTGTGGAGCGGCGGGAGCTACGGTCCGGAGGCAAGCCTGCTGACGCTTTTCATTCTTCCCGTACTGGGAGTGATGATCTGGAAAGCGCCGATACGGCGTGGCTGGACGTGGCTGCTCGATCATGGCCCGGACGAAGCCGAATCCGCGCCATCGGCGTGATCGCGGCCGCGTACCTGATTACAAACATCCCGATGCTCGCGGGAGTGATTCACGTTTCCGACAAGCTGACCGAGGACGAGAAGGTATCGCTGGTACGGGATCTCGATGCCGAATATGCGAAAGCCAGGGCGCTGATACCCCGATCGAAGAAAGCGCTCGTGGTGGATGCGAATGGCACGTGGGACAAGGCGGCGTGGCTGAATCAGGTTCGCACCATGGGGCCTGCGGCGCGGGTCGGCGATCAGGTCCAGATTACGAAAGTCTCTCTCGATGGCGACCGCATCATCCTGGAACTGAACGGGGGGCTGAAGAGCGGGCACAAGTGGTATGACAACATCGAGGTGGGAATGGACGTGACGGCGCCGATCACGAACGGGGGCCGGCCTGCGACCTTCGGCAGCGTCATCGAGCTGAATTTCCACAAACCGATGGAGAACCTCACGGCCGCCGACGTAAAGAGGATACTCTCGCCGCTCCTCGATTTCGACAAGCACTCCGTTACCACCGTTTACTCAGAAACTCTTCCTCCCGCGATGCGGAACGCCATCAACCAGAAGCGCGCGATTGAGGGTATGGACCGGGAACAGGTAATGATGGCGCTGGGCCACCCGGACCACAAGTATCGCGAGTCAAAAAATGGCCTGGATACAGAAGACTGGATCTACGGTCAACCGCCGGGAAAGATCACGTTTGTCACCTTCGCCGGGACGAAAGTCGTCAAAGTCAAGGAAGAATACGCCGGATTGGGCATGGTTGAGAACCAGAAACCCAATTAGACGTCTGGCGTCAAAGCCGGCGATCGCATCCCTGAACGATTACTCGCCTGCTGATTTCGCCTTCAGCTGTTTCCTGTGTTCAGCCCACCGGCGCTTTTGGGCGGCGGCGATACGCTTCCGGGCGGCTTCGCTCAGAGTACGTTTCTTTCGTGGAGCTGAAGGAGCAGCGGGTTGAGATTTCGTAATCGGTGACGAAACCCGTCCACCGAGCTGGCGTCGAATGGCGTCGATTCTGCTTTGCAGTTCGTCGCGCTCTTTCTCAAGATGCTGGAGAGCGTATTCAAGAATCTCCCGATTCTGCTCTGATCTTCCTCGTGGCATGGATTCTCCCTGACCAACTATATCATGCGAGCCGGTCAATGTTACTCATAATATAAGCCCCATCAGAGCATCATGCGAATCCTGGTACAGCGTGTAATACGAGCTGAAGTACGCGTCGAAGGCAAGTTAGCAGGCTCGATAAACAAAGGCATTCTCGGCTTCGTCGGAGTAGGAGCCGGCGACACATTCGCGGAAGCGGACCATCTGGCCACAAAGCTTGTCGAACTAAGACTATTTTCCGACTCAAACGGGAAGATGAACGCAAGTGCGCGCGACATCGGGGCCGACGTGTTGCTGGTTTCACAATTCACTCTTTACGGGGACTGCTCGAAAGGCAGGAGGCCCAGCTTCGATGCAGCCGCGCCCCCCGGAGTGGCTCGGGCAATTTACGATTATTTCGTCCAGAAAGTGCGCGCGCAAGGTTTACGCACCGAGACGGGAGTTTTCCAGGCCCACATGGAAGTGGAACTGATCAACGATGGACCCGTCACTTTCCTGCTCGAAAGGTGACACATCCGGCTCACGGCCGGTTTATGTATTTGTCGTACAGGTCCTTCTGCCGATTGTTCAGATCAACGAGCTTGCCGTTTATAAAAAGATCGTGAATCCTGGTCCGCGTTTCGAGGGGATCGCCATCGGTTACGATGATGTCGGCGAACTTACCCTCCTCGATGGTTCCCGCCTGATTGCCTATTCCCCAGATTTCGGCGGCATTTCTGGTCAGAGCCTTCAAGGCATCGTCGTGTGGGAGGCCGAAGGCGACGGCCTGAGCAGCCTGATAAGGCAGGTTGCGCGAGGACAAGCTCGCGCTCCCGGTCAGAGTGGCGAAAGCAAAGCGAATACCTGCTTTATCGAGGTCCGCGGCGGTGGTAAATGCACGGTCGTAAGGATCGTCTTCGTCCAGAGGAAGCGCGAGAACAGGTCCGAGAATGACCGGAATATCGTGCGCTTTGATCTCTTTGGCGACCTTCCATGCTTCGGGAGCTTCGCAGAGGATGATCTTCACTCTCTGTTTATCTGCGAAGGCGATTGCGTCTCGAATCTCGCGTTCCCGAATGGCAGTGACCAGAACAGGCTCCGCGCCTTCGATCACGGGAACCATGGCCTCCAGTCTGAGATCCGGCTTGAAATCCGGCGCCTTCGTGTCCCTGGCGAGTTTGTAGCGCCGGGCGCTCTCGAAGAAATCGTTCAAATCCGACATTTGTTTGTCGAAATCGCGCTTTGCGTTCGCGAATCCTGCTCCGGGCTCCGCGCCTCCGCCGGACTCATTGTCGGGCACAAACACTCTCCGTCCCTCGGTCTGGATGAACGGCATGCGGATATGCAGAGCCGCGCGAGCTTTGATGCCCATATCGCGTGTAGTCCAGCCGTCAAGATGTATAAGCGAAACCTGGCCTGATATAAGTTGCCCTTCCGGCATGGTAGCCACTGTGGTGATTCCGTTAACTCGAGTTACCGGGATATGTTCGCTCGAAGGATTCACGGCTGTAAGCGCGACGAGTTGCGGATTGTATCGCCCGAGTTCATCGGTGTCCTCCGTCTCACGCACCGCATTCACTTCCACGAGGCCAATTTCGGTTCCCGCGTCGATCATGCCCGGATACACCTGAAGCCCTCTGGCATCGATCAACTTCGCGTCCTTCGGCGCGGCCAGGTTATGGCCGACTCCGGCGATCCTGCCATCCCGAATGAGAACCGATCCGTTCTGAATATCGGGGCCGGCCATGGTGTGAATATTCGCGCCGCGGATCAAGTATGTCTGGCCACTGGCGACCGTCACCCGGATGATGGCGCATACGAGGAGAACCAAATATCTCACAGCGCCGGCCCTCCCTGTACTCGGACGGTCTGGCCGCTGCCGGCGGGCCGGCTCAAGCTTCGTTCCGCTGCCGCCTTCCCGATCAACGCCTTCTTTTCGATTTCGAGCCGGGTACGCTGCTGAATGTCCGCATCGCGATCAAAGTATTCGTGGCCATCGATCCAGACTTTCAGAACTTTGCTGAAGTTGGAAAGCGGATGCCCGTCATAAAGGAGGACATCGGCATCCTTGCCGACTTCGAGTGACCCGACGCGATTGTCGATCATGAGTTGCCTCGCCGGGTTGATCGTCACCAGTGAAAGAGCTTCGGTTTCGGAAAGGCCCCCGTACTTCATGGTTTTCGCGGCTTCCTTGTCGAGATGGCGCATGAGTTCGGGATCATCCGAATTGAGCGAAGTGAGTACGCCTTTACGCACCAGGATAGCGGCGTTGTATGGAATCGCATCCTGAGCCTCCATCTTGTAAGCCCACCAGTCACTGAAAGTCGAAACTCCCGCCCCGTGCGCCGCAATCTCTTTCGCCACTTTGTAAGCCTCGAGAGCATGCTGCAATGTGCGTATTTTGAAGCCGTAATCATCAGCAACGCGCAGCAGCATCAGAATTTCATCCTGCCGGTAACAGTGCGCATGGACCAGACGCTTTCCCTCGAGGACTTCCACGAGCGGTTCGAGTTTCAGATCCCGCGCGGGAGGAATTGCAATCTCGCCCCGGGCTGTCCTCGCCTTGTATTCGTCCCAGCTTGCTCTGTAAACTTTTGCGTCGTTGAAAGCCTCGCGAATCACGTCTTCCACGCCCATGCGTGTGGCCGGATACCGGGCGGCCTGCCCGGGAGCGGCAAAACCGAATCCGGTGATATTGCCGGCGCGCTTTGGATTCTCTCCGAGCGCGAATTTGATACCTGGCATCGCGCCCTGGAATTTCATTTCCTCCGCGCTCCTGCCCCAGCGCATTTTCATGACGAGCGTCTTGCCGCCAATCGAGTTGGCGCTTCCATGGAGTATGTTCGCGGTGGTGACTCCCCCGGCGAGCGCCCTATAGATCGCGATGTCTTCGGGATTCAGTACGTCACCGATGCCGACCATCGAAGATACCGAAACACTGCCTTCGTTGATGGCTTCGATCATGATGTGAGAATGGCAATCGATGATGCCCGGCATCACATACTTGCCCGATCCGTCGATCACCATCGCGCCCGCGGGAGCAAGGACTTTCTCGCCAATCGCCGCGATTTTGCCGTTTTCAAGAAGAATGGAGCCTCTAATGACGCCGTTGGTGACGGTAAGAATCGTCGCGTTCTGAATCAGAACCGGCAGGTCGGCGGCCACGGCCAGCGAAGCGCAGCACAAACCCAGTAATCCGAATCTCATCAGTTTTGCTCCTCGGCGGCCGACGGGATTGCTCCGCGCCCGGCACGGCCCGGCGGGGGCGCTTCGGGCAGCGGTTCGAACTTCGCTCCGTCCACAAAAACGTATTTGATCTTCACGCGGTCCTGAAACAGGTCACCGTCCGCAACCACAAGATTCGCGATCTTGCCTTTATCGATACTGCCCAGCCGATCCGCAACTCCGAAGATCTCTGCGGGCGAAAGCGTCATGGCGCGAATTGCATCGTCCGGCGGGAGTCCCGCATCGATAGCCTTTTTCGCGTTCCGCAACAACTCGCGCGGCGCGCCGGCATTGTCCGAGTAGAACGCAAACTTCACGCCTGCTCTGGCCAGAATGCCAGGCGAAGAGGGCGCTTTGTCCCGGAATTCGAGTACTCGAAGTGGGTCCTGCAGCGCGGGATCGTTGTCCGCCATGCGTTGCGGCCATCGGAGACTTACCAGTACCGGAGTGTTCGACGCCTTCAGTTCATTGACGGCCTTCCATGCCTCGTGCCCACCATATAAAACAGCGTTCAGCTTGAGTTCCCTGGCGAGAGCCAGCATGCGCAGCACCTCCACCTGTCTTTCTGCGGGGAGCAGCACGCGCGGGCTCATGATTACGCCTTCGAGCGTGCGGTCATATTGCGGCCGCTGCAATCCCTGTGGATGTTTCTCGTAAACGGACTTCGCGACGGTATAGTGTTCCGCGTCCAGATAAATCTGCCGGATATAGGCGATCGTTCCCATCAGGGAGCCGGGGAAACTGCGGAAGCCGTTGGTTTTCAGAATGACGCACTGGCCCACCGAATCGGCAACCACCATCTGCCCGGCACGCTCTCCCGCAAGATCGATAACGCTTCCCTGCCCCGAGAAGATGTTCTGATTGGGAAAAACAACGGCTGTGGTGAAGCCGGCGTTTCTAGCCATTTCGATGGCGGGAGCGGTTGGCGATATCTCATCAGCCGCTTTCAGATACGAAGTATTGGATGGCCTGTCTTCCGGCCCCCGTGATGGCGGTCCCGTGGGGGGACCTGCCGCACCTCTGCCCCGCCCCTGCGCGGGGGGCGCTGCCGCGGCGCCGGAAAGTCCCCAGGTGCTCAGGGCGTCAATCAGCCCCGGGTATACCGTCAACCCTTTGCAGTCGATGACCCACGCATCGGCCGGAATCGCCACGCTGGATCCAACCGCCTCGATCAAACCGTCGCGAACCACCACCGTGCCATGCTCGATCACCGGACCCGATACGATTACCACCCGGGCGTCGCGCAGAACGTAAGCGCCCGGCCCCTGCGCCGCCATGTCTGCAGCCGTCGATGCCGTAATTATCGCGGCCAGTATGAGCGTCGGTCTGAATCGCAATTTCATTCGAACTGTTCCTGTCTGGACGAACTCGTTATACTGGTTCGTTTCTCCCCAACATGGTTACACCTGTTTCGTACCGCGACGCCGGCGTCGACATTGACGAGGCCGACAAAGCGGTAAGCGCCATCCGGCGCATGGCCCGAGCCACGTTCACCAAAGGCGTGCTTACCGACATCGGTTCCTTCGGTGGCTGCTTTGCGCTGCCGAAGATGCGGCAACCCGTACTGGTGAGTTCGGTCGACGGCGTCGGCACAAAGCTCAAGATCGCCTTCGCGACGGGGCGGCACGACACGGTCGGCGAGGACCTGGTGAATCACTGCGTGAACGACATCGCGGTCCAGGGCGCGAGGCCACTGTTCTTTCTCGATTACTTCGCGGTAGGCAAACTGGATGCGGACGTGGCGGCGAAGGTAATCTCCGGCATCGCGCGAGGTTGTTCCGCGAATGGTTGCGCGCTGATCGGAGGCGAAACCGCGGAGATGCCCGGCCTTTACTCGGACGGTGAGTACGACCTTGCGGGCTCGATCGTCGGCGTTGTCGAGAAATCCGAGATTATCACGGGAGCAGGAACGCGCGACGGCGATGCTTTGGTCGCGCTGCCATCCAATGGCCTGCACACCAACGGTTATTCACTGGCCCGCAAGCTGCTGCTGGAGATGAAACGGATGCCGCTGGACGCGGCGCTGCCCGACTCCGGCATTACGCTGGCCGAGGAGTTACTCAAGATACATCGCAGTTATCTCGCCGCCATTCAGTCGCTGATCAAAGCCGGCGCGCTCTCGGGCGCGGCGCACATCACAGGCGGCGGAATCACCGACAATCTGCCGCGCATTTTGCCGAAAGGACTGGCCGCAATCATCGACACTCGTTCGTGGCAAGTCCCTCCACTGTTTGAACTGCTGCGTTCGACCGGTTCGCTGGATGAAAACGACTGGCGGCGAACCTTCAATCTCGGCGCCGGAATCATCTTCGCCGTCCCGGGCACAAAGACGGACAAAGCGATACGCGCGCTGAAACGATTGGGGGAGAAACCCTGGATCATCGGCGACGTGGTGAAGCAGCGCCGTGGCAGACCGCGCGTCGAGTACGCAGCCTGGGAGCGCGCCTGACTTGCGCCTCGGAATCCTGATCTCCGGCCGGGGCTCCAATTTCGAAGCCATCGCGAATCAAATTGCCCGGCGCAAGCTCGACGCGGAAGTCGCGATTGTGATCAGCAACCGCGCCGACGCGCCTGGACTAGAGATCGCACGTCAGCGTGGCATTCCGCTGCGCGTGATCGCGTCAGCAGGTCTTGAGCGCGAAGCTTACGACCGGCTGGTTGTGGACGAACTGCGCACCCACGAAGTGGAGATCGTCTGTCTGGCGGGCTTCATGCGGCTGCTGAGCGCGTACTTTATCCGCTCGTTTCCGAGCCGCATTCTGAATATCCACCCGTCGCTGCTGCCGGCATTTCCGGGTCTGGATGCCCAGCGGCAGGCGCTCGAACACGGCGTCAAGATCACCGGCTGCACGGTGCACTTTGTCGATGAATTTCTGGACTCCGGGCCGATCGTGATCCAGGCGGCGGTTCCGGTTCTGGACAACGACACCGTCGAATCTCTTTCGGCTCGCATCCTCTCGCAGGAGCACCTGATTTACTCAAGGGCGATTCAGTACATTGCAGACGGCCGCGTCACGATCGAGGGCCGGCGGGTGAAGATTCGGGAAGAAGCGGCCGAGTAATCATCCGATCGCGACCGCTCTAGCCAGCTTCACCGCCGGATTTGACATCAGCTCATCGAGCACTTCCTGCGGCACGAGCGTATCGGTCGAAACCACCGCAATGGCCTCCAGCGGCTCGCCTGAATCCCTCCGGCCGAGCGAGAAATTCGCAATATTGATGCGGTTCGAACCGAGCACTGTACCGACATGGCCGATTACGCCTGGCACGTCGACATTCTTCACGCACACCAGATGGCCCGACAGCGCCGCTTCGCAATAAATGCCATCCACATGCATCAGCCGCGGTTTGCCAAGCACCACCGCGCCCTCCACCGTCGTCAGGCTCGAATCCGTCTCGATCTCCAGCCGGATCGTGTCCGAGTGACTGGTACGTTTGTCG
>DAIDJK010000002.1 GCA_027450225.1 Bryobacterales bacterium
TTCACCATCGGGCGCACGCTTTCCGTTCTGCTCACCGATATTCCCGGCTTCTCGAACGGAAACCGCTACACCCTGCCCTCGCCGGCGGACGAACCTCTGTTCGCCCACAATGAATCGCTTTACCGTTTTCTGCTGAAAGCCACGGCGGAAAAACCGGACGATCGTTTCGCTTCCGCAGCCGAAATGGCGGAGCAGCTTCTGGGCGTTCTTCGCGAAGTGGTGTCGGTGGAATCCGGAACGCCCCGGCCCGGCCCGAGCATTCACTTCGGCGCCGATCTGCTCGGCCTCGAAGCCGGCGATGAAATGAAGCCGGTGAAACCGGATCCCCATTTTCTGCCGGATCCCGCGCTGGACGGTTCCGATCCCGGCTTTCGCGTGGTGAGCACCGCGCTCGCGACTGCGAATCTGCAGAAGCGGACCGCCGCGCTGCGCATCGCCGCCGAACAGTGGAGCGACTCGCGCGAGACGCGGCTTCGGCTGGCGGCCGCTCTCGGCGAAAGCGGCGCGCTCCGCGAAGCCGAAACGCTGCTGGCGCAGCTTGCGAACGAAGATCCGTGGGACTGGCGGGTGCTCTGGCACTCTGGCCGCATTCGCCTTCTCGCAGGCGATGCGGCGGGAGCGCGCAAACAGTTCGACCAGATCTGGTTCGATCTGCCCGGAGAAGTCGCTCCGAAGCTCGCCCTCGGACTGGCGGCTGAAATGGCCGGCGAAACGGATCTCGCGATCGCGATGTACGATCTGGTCTCCCGCATCGATCCTTCGTTTGTCTCGGCCGCATTCGGCCTCGCGCGCTGCCTCGAAGCGCGGGGCGATCGCAAAGGCGCCGCGCAGGCTCTCGATCGCGTTCCCCACAATTCGGCGCTCTGGCTGCGCTCCAGAATAGAAGCGGCGCGCGTTCTGATCCGCGATAACGGCGCCTCGCCCAAACCGGACGAAGTGGCGTCGGCCTCGGCCATCGCCGAAGCGCTGCAGATCGAAGGCATGAACCGGCTGATCCTCAGCAACATGATTCTGCGCGCCGCCGTGGAGGTTGCGCGGGCCAAAAGCTCCGTGAACGGCTCGGTGCGGGTGCTGGGCCTGCCGCTGCACGAAAAAAAACTGCGGCTGGAACTCGAAAAGACGCTGCGGGCCATGGCCCAGCTGACGACGGGCGAAGAACGCGTGCGTCTGGTGGATGAAGCGAACGTCGTTCGTCCGCGAACGTTGATCTGAGGCCCGCGATGGAATGCCCCAACTGCACGGCGACGCTGCCGGATGACGACATCTTTTGCGAAGAGTGTGGCGTGCGTCTGGTGGAAGAACAAGCTCCTGAGCCCGTTCCCGGCGGATGCTCCTGCGGCGCAGGCCCCGGGGAAGTGGATGAAGACGGCTTCTGCACCCGCTGCGGCAAGCGCGTTCGCCCGCGGCCCGAAGACCACATCGAAATCGTCGTCTCGCCGGATTTCGCCGCCGTCTCCGACCGCGGACTCCGGCACGACCGCAACGAAGACCGCGCCGCCATACGCGCTGTCCCCGGCGCCGCTGCCGCAACCTGCATCCTGGTCGTCTGCGACGGCGTATCGAGTTCGTACGATTCCCAAACCGCCGCCGAAACCGCGGCCGAAACGATCCTGGAAGCTCTCGCGCACGAATCCACCATGCAGGATGCCTTCGCCGATGCCGCCACGCGAGCCGCCGCCCTCGGACGCGCCGGTGAAGCGCCGTCCACCACTGCGGTTGCGGCGCGCATAGCGGATCACACCATCGAGATCGGCTGGGTGGGCGACAGCCGCGCGTACTGGATCGACGGCGCCGGCGCGAAACAACTCACCCGCGATCATTCCTGGCTCAACGACGTGGTGGCCTCCGGCGAAATCACCTTCGACGAAGCGGTGAAAGACCAGCGGGCTCACGCGATCACGCGCTGGCTGGGCGGCGACGCGGGCGAAAATGCCCTGCCTGAAATCACGCAATTCGAAATCCCCGGCGCCGGCGCGCTTTTGTTCTGCACGGACGGACTCTGGAACTATGCGCCCGCTGAGCCCGAAATCGCGAAAGCCGTAAACGACGCCGGGTTGCCCGATGGCGCAGACGCGCTCACCGTCTGCCGCCGTCTCATCGACTTTGCGAAGGAGCAGGGCGGCCACGACAACATCACCGCGGCGCTGCTTCGCTTCCCCGAACCCGAAGATAAACAAAATGGCGAACGAATTCCGAGCTGAAGTCTTTCAAAATCCCTATCTGCCGGCGGGCGCGAACGAAGTGCACGCGATCATGACCGTCACCGCGGGCGAAGGCACGCGCCCCGCCACCACCGGCCGTCTTTTCGGCATCATCTGCGACACGTCCGGCTCCATGGAAGGCGGCAAAATCGTGGCGGCGAAAGGGGCCATGGTGAAGCTGGTCAACATGCTGCCCGCCGACACCAGCTTCTTCATTGTCGCGGGCTCGGAGAACGCGAACGTCATCTGCCCCGTGATGCCCGCCACGCCGGCGAACAAACAATTCGCCGTCCGCGCCATCCAGGGAATCCGGGCGGTCGGCGGCACCATGATGTCGGTCTGGCTCCGCGCCGCTCTGAAGCAGTTCCTCACGATGCCCAACGCGCTGAAACAGGCGCTGCTCCTGACCGACGGGCAGAACGAACCGGAAGACGCGCCGACTTTCGAGCCCGCGCTCCGGGAGTGCGAGGGCCACTTCCAGTGCGACTGCCGCGGCGTTGGAACCGACTGGCGGGTGGAACAGCTGCGCGCCGTCGCGGGCCGGCTGCTCGGTACAACGGACTTCATCCCGTCTCCCGCGCAGATCGAAGCCGATTTCCAGTCCATCCTCGAAAAGGCCATGGCCAAAACCGTGAGCGACGTCTTCATTCGGCTCTGGACGCCGCTCGGAGCGCAGGTGAAATTCTGCAAAGAGGTCAGCCCCGAAATCGCGGACATGACGTCGCGCGCGCGACAGACAAAACCGCAGTTCCGCGAGTACCCGACCGGGTCCTGGGCCAAAGGCGAAACGCGCGATTTCCATTTCTGCATCTCGGTAAGCCCCGGCAACGTTGGGGATGAAGTCCTCGCCGGCCGGGCCAGCCTGATCTTTTATTCGAAGGGCGCGGAAAACAAGATTGCCGAAGCCCGCATTCTCGCGGTCTGGACCGATGATGAAGCGAAGACGGCAAAGATCGACCGCGTCGTCGCTCATTACACCGGCCAGGCCGAACTTGCGCAATCGATTCAGGACGGTCTCGACGCGCGCAGCCGCGGCGATGTCGAGCGCGCCACCGCCCTGCTCGGCAAGGCGGTCAAAATCGCTCACGAATCCGGCAACGAAGCAACGGCGAAACTGCTGCGCAACGTGGTCGATGTGGACGATGCGGAAAAAGGCACCGTACGGCTGAAAGGCGCCGTGTCGAAGGAAGCGGAAATGATGCTCGAGACCCGTTCCACCAAGACGGCGCGCATTGCAAAGACTGCATAGAGGCGGAGACGAACCATGCCAGACGCTTATTCCTGTCCCAAAGGGCATCGGTCATCCGAAGCCGATTTCTGTTCGGAGTGCGGAGCGAAAATCGCGGCTCCGGCGGGCGCGGCGGATGGGCCGGCGCCGGCATCCGCGCTCTGCCCGGATTGCCAGGCGCCGCGCGCGCACGATGGCGGCGATTTCTGCGAGGTTTGCGGATACAACTTCTCGAGCGGCGCGCATGGCGACGTGGCGTTCGCGCAGGCCGCGGCGATCTCCACCGGCTCCGCGGCCATCTCCACCGGCTCCGCGGCCGCCTCGCCGCCGGCCACTCCCCAAACCGCTTCCACGCCGAAGTGGTCGATTTTCGCGGCCATCGATCCATCCCTGCGTGAAGACGGCAGCCCGGAACCGCCGGCCAGCACGGGCCCGTATACCTTCGCCATCGACAAGCCCGAGAACCTGATTGGCCGCCACAGCCGCGCGCGCGGCATCGAACCCGAGATCGCGCTTGATTTCGACGACGCCGTTTCGCATCGCCACGCCATCATCACCCGCCACGATGACGGCTCCCTCACCATGCGGGACGTCGGCTCCTCGAACGGCACGCGCCTGAATGGGTCGGACGTTGCCCCGCTGACGGACGCCCCGCTTCACGATGGCGACCAGGTGACGCTCGGTCATTGGACACGGCTCACCGTCAAAGCAGGCGAGTGATGGCCGCGGCCGCCAAACCGGCGCGCCAGGTCCCGGCGCACAAACCGTGGAACACGCTCCGCACGCTGCGGGCGGCGCTCTGGACGCTGCTGGCCCTCGATGTTCTGCTGCTGCTCGCCTGCATTGCGAGCGCGCGCATTGAACGCGACGCCATCCAGACCATCGGCCGGGACACCGCTCCAGGCATCATCGCCGCGCAGAAGATCAGGCTGGCTCTGGCCGACATGGATAGCACGTCCGCGACCGACCTGATGAGCGCCAGCCCGGTGGCCACCACCTCCCGCAACGGCTATGAGGCGACCCGCATCGCGGCTGCGAAGGCGCTGATCGACGCCGCCCAGAACATACGCTATGGCCGGGAGCAGCGCGACCCGATCGAGCGCATCCAGCAGATGCTCGGCGAATATGACGCCCGGGTTCAGCGAGCTCTGGATCTTCACGACGAGAAGAGCCCCGCCATGCTCGCGGCGTGGAATGACGCCACAAACCTGATGGACACGAATCTCGCGCCGGCCGCCGAAGCGCTCGATGCCGTCAACACCCGGCATCTCGACGCGGCATACCGGTCCCAGGTCTCGTTCTCGATCGCCGCGCGTATTGTGGTGCTGGTGTTCGGGGTCATGCTGCTGATTACGCTCCTTTCGACGCAAACTTTCCTGGCCGACCGCACCCGGCGAATCCTGAACCTGCCGCTGTTCGCCGCCACGCTGGCCGGCGTGGGATTCACCATCTGGTCACTGACCATTGCCGGAACCGAAGGCCGCGACCTGAAAGTCGCCGGGCGGGACGCTTTCGTCTCGATTCACGCGCTCTGGAATGCGCGCGCCACGGCAGTCGCCGCAGTGGACGATGAAGACCGCCTGCTCCTGAATCGTGGCAGGCAGCCCCGCGACGCCGAGGATTTCGATCGCAATGCCGCGCTGCTGATGACCATCCCTCCCGGCGTGGCCATCAGCCGGATCGCCGAAAACGGTCTGAATCCACACGGACCCACAGCGTTCACCGGCTATTTTGCGGACGAACTGAACAACATTACCTTTCCGGGCGAGCGCGAGGCGGCCGTCCAGACGATCCTCAACTTCGGTGAATTTCTCCGCATCAGCCATGAGGTTCGGCGGCTGGAGCTGGCGGCGAAACAAGCCGAAGCTCTTGCTCTCTGGACCGGCAAACGGCCCGGCGAAGCGGGGTACGCTTACACGGAGTTCATTCAGTCTCTGGATCGCACCATCGATATCAACCAGCGGGCTTTCGATGCCGCGGTTTCCGACGGTTTCGGGGCGCTTGCAAACTTCGAGGCGGAAGCCACTGCCGCTTCCGCGCTGATCGCGCTGCTTATCGTTGCGGGCCTGATGCAGCGAATCTCCGAATACCGCTGAAATACGTTCGCCACGTCGCAGCGGCATTGTACGTGCTTCAGAGTACAGGGTGACCGCAACCTCAGGCAGAAAGCACTGGTTCCGTTACATGGCGCAGTCCACGGCGCGCGTGGCCGGGTCGAGCCCCGCTTTTATCGCCATCCTGGTGATCACTTTCGTCTGGCTGGCCTCGGGACCTCTGTTTCACTGGAGCGATACCTGGCAACTCGTTATCAATACCGTTACCAATATCGTCAGCATGCTGATGGTTTTCCTGATCCAGAACACGCAGAATCGGGAAAGCACCGCGCTCCAGCTGAAGGTGGATGAGTTGCTGCGGGCCGTTCGCGGCGCGCAAAACGCCTTCATCAATCTGGAAGAGCTGACCGAAGAGGACCTGGACCGCCTGAAGGAACGTTACGCCGCGCTGGCCGAGCGCGCACGCGCGCGCCACGGCCTGAACCCGCTTCCCGGGCCTACGCGCGCCGAGCTGGACGAAGCAGTCCCCGGCGCCGAACCGGGAAAAGGAACTCACGGTTCGCGGTAAACCACGCGCCCGCCGGCGACAGTCATGGTGACGCGCAACTTCCAGATTTCATCCGCCGGAACCGTCATCGGATCGCCCGAAACCATCACCAGATCGGCTGTTTTGCCAGGCTCGAGCGAACCTTTTTTCTTCTCTTCGAACGCCGCGTATGCGCCTTCGATGGTCCAGCTTTCGAGCGCCTCTTCGCGCGTCATCCGCTGCTCCGGGAACCAGCCGCCCGGGGGATCGCCGCGCTTGTCCTGCCGCGTGACGGCAGCATAAAAACCCCACAGGGGATTCGGGCTCTCCACCGGAAAATCCGAACCGGACGGCACATGAATCCCGAGCTTCAGAAACGTCTGCCAAGCATAAGCGCCGCGAAGCCGCTCGGAGCCGAGACGCAACTCCGCCCATGGCATATCGCTGGTGGCATGCGTCGGCTGCATGGAAGCGATAATGTCGTAGCGCCCGAACATTGCGAAGTCGTTCGGGGCGATCACCTGCGCGTGCTCGATGCGGAATCGCCTGCCGTTCGGGCCGCGCAGCGCATCGGCATAGGCCAGCAGCGTTTCGTGATTGGCGCGGTCGCCAATTGCGTGCGTGTTCACCTGAAATCCGCGCCTGATCGCGCGTTCGGCCACCGAGCGAATGAACGCCCGATCCAGAATCAGCAATCCGCGGTTCGGCGGATCGTCCGTGTATGGCTCGATCAGCGCCGCCCCACGCGACCCGAGCGCTCCGTCCGCTATCAGCTTGATGGCCCGCACCGTCAACCACTCGCCGGTCTCCGGTCCGCGCGCCAGCCAGGCATCAATCAGATCCGGCTGGTTCTGAATCATGGCGTAAACGTGAATCGGCAGTTCGTTCCTGGCGATGAGCGCCTGATAAGCATCGATCACCTGCTGCGGCACGCCGGCATCGTGAACGGTGGTGAGGCCAAAACGCGCGCATTCATTTGCCGCACGCAGCAGCCGGCGCTCCACGTCCTCGTTTGACGGCGGCGGAATGCTCTTCCCGATCAGCGATCGTGCCCGGTCGACAAATACGCCGGTGGGATTTCCGGCCGCGTCGCGGATGACACGGCCGCCGTCCGGATCTTTCGTGGCGCGCGTTACCCCGGCGATCTCCATCGCCCTGCGGTTTACCCAAAGCGCATGGCCGTCCACGCGTTCGAGCGCCACGGGATTATTGGGCGCAGCTTTTGAGATGGAATCGGCCGTGGGAAATTCTTTCGTCGGGAAAAGGTTCTGATCCCACGCGCTTCCCCGAATCCACTCCCCCGGCTTTCGTTTCGCGGCTTCGGCCCGGACCTTGTCCGCAATCGCCTGTTCCGAAGCGATCCCCCGCAGATCGAGGTTTTCGAGCGCCTCGCCAAGCGCTTCCATGTGCCCGTGCGAATCGATCAGCCCCGGCAGCACGGCCGCGCCATGCGCGTCGATCACGTTCGTGGCCGGTCCTATGTGCGCCGAAACATCTTCACCCACCGCGACGATCACGCCCTTTGCGATCGCGATGGCGGAAGCCTGCGGCTGCCTCGGATTCACGGTGTGGATGCGCGCGTGGACGATCGCGAGATCCGCCGTCTGCGCTAACATCGCGCCGGCGATCATGACGTTCACTGACCCGAGGCGGAAGAGATGTCGAATCGTCGGCACGGACCGTCATCAGTATAAGCGCGAGGCGCGCATGGGCGCATCGCCGGAAGCGGCCGGAACCGCGGCGCGGGAGAACCGGAAGGCACCGTGGCCCGGTGTGTCTCACCCCGGTCCGGCTCGATATGCAGAAGCAGACGTTTCGGTGGGATCGATCGACGGGCCGCAGCGCCCGAGTAAGTTCCTCCGT
>DAIDJK010000003.1 GCA_027450225.1 Bryobacterales bacterium
ATCGGCCGCTGGGGCGGGGAAGTCACCGCCGAGCCCATCTCGGATCACCAGCTCGCCAAAATCATCAAGCGTCTCGCGCGCGCAGCCGGACTCGACCCCGCCCACTTCTCCGGCCACTCTCTCCGTTCCGGTCTCGCCACCGCCGCGGCCGAAGGCGGCGCCACCGAACGCGCCATCATGGACCAGACCCGCCACCGCTCTTTGAAACAGGTCCGCAAATACATCCGCCGCGGCAGCCTCTTCAAAGACAACGCCGCGGCGCGAAGCGGTCTGTAGGAACGCCCCCGGGAGACCTGTACAGGAGCGTGTCGATGCGGCAGCGGAAGAGGGCGGCGCCAGGCGGGGGACAGCGCGGCAATGCTGGGAGGAGCATTTCGCTTTCAGTATCGGGAACCCGCCGCCGGCGGGAATCGAGATTCGGGGACTGACGGCAACGGGCCGGGCGACAGCCCGAATAAGCTTCCCGCATCAGGCGATGAGGATCGCGTGAACGATCTCTCCGCGAATGGCCCGCGAAAGGGGTTCGTGCCCTTCCGGATATGAGTAATCCACATGCACATGCATGTACGATGAAAGTATGCGGACCACAGTGGAGATGAAGCCGGAACATAGAAGCGCCCTTCTCGCCATTGCCGCCCGCCGCGGGGACAAGGGCTTTTCAGGTGTTCTGGAGGATGCCATCGATCTCTATCTCGCAGGAGAAAAAGACCGTCGCCGACGGTGCGAGGAACTCATGAATCTGGCCGGCGCCCTGTCCACCGAGGATGCGGCGGATCTCCGTGACCGCGTCAGCGTCATACGTGAGCGCTGGCGTTGATTCTGGCCGATACCGATGTATTGATCGATTTTCTCGCCGGAGTCCAGCCCGTGTGCGGCCAGGTCGCCGGCTATATCGAAACCGCAGCTCTGCTCACAACCGCTGTAACGGCTTTCGAGTTGTTGAGCGGAGCACGAGAAGGCAGCCGGGGTGACGCGGTGCGAAAGCTGGTCGGGGATCTCCCGGCTTTATCCCTCGATCGGAGCGCCGCAACGCGTGCGGCCGATGTCCGGCAGAGGCTTGAGTCGGTCGGCGAATCAATCGGCATGGCGGACAGTCTCATCGCGGGCATTGCGCTGGTACACGGATATGCGCTCTTTACCCGTAGCCGCAAACATTTCGCCCGGGTGCGCGGATTGATATTGATCTGATTCCGGAACGCCCTCGGCTTTTCAGAATGCCCCGGCCAGCCAATGACCCTCGTTGTAACGTTGCAGGATCTCCGCGCCGCGCCTGCTTAACCCGCAGCTGAGAGTAGTTCATCCCACGCCAGCCTGCGAAACGGCTGGCTACTGCTTTTGCTCGCGGGCCTGCTCGCGATTATGCGCCTGCCGTTCGGCCGGACGCCCATTCGCAGCCTTGCGCTGGTCCTGAGCAATGGATCGGCTCATGTTGTTCTGCTGCCGGTTAATGCGCTGGCGTTCCTGCGGCGTCAGCGCTCCGCCGTTCGCCGCGCGGTCGTTGCGGATCTCACGATTCACATTGGCTTCGCGCCGCTCCGGATTTGCCGGCTGCCCCGGCTGCAGCCGCCCCGAATCGATACCCTGCGCGATGCGGCCCTGCTGATTGAATCGCCGGCCATTCACGCTGTCCATTGCCATCACCGCTGGACGGCCATGGTTCTGCGAAGCCAGAAGGCTGCGATCCTGGCCGGCCATTCGTTCGTGCGAAAACTGATTGGGCGTCGGCGGCACATGAGGCTCGCGCATAGCCTGCTGTTCCTGCGGCGTTGGCCGCGCCATCACTCCGCCCGGCCCATTGAAGCTCGCCCGATTGACGATGGTCGTGTTGTTGATGACCGTTCTGTCGATGTAAACGTTCCTCACCACGGTCGTATTCACGTTCACCACCGCAGTGTTGTAGCGGAACACGCCGCCGGCCCAGACGCCGCCCGCAAACCCCACGCCTGAATAGCCGAACCCGTAATTCACGCCGCCGTAGAAGCCTACGCGCGGACCCCAGTATCCGGCATGCCAGCCATAAACACCGCCCGCAAATCCCCAGTATCCAGGCGTCCACAACAGACCAGGCCGCGGCGGCGCCAGCCATACTCCAGGAACCCAGTAATACCCTTCCGGACCGTATGCCCAATATCCCGGAATCCAGATGTAACCATCCACAGGGCAGGGCGGTTGAGTGTACACCGGCAGCGCCGGAGGCCCGATTCGAATGGAGATAGCGATCTGCGCTCCCGCCCGATGCGGCGCGAGCAGGAAAGCCAGCATCATCGCCCCGATGGCGAGACGTTGTGGAATTCTCACATCTGGTGAACACTCTTCAAACCCGATGAGTTGCGGTGAACCGCGCCGGTCTCCGCCATGGTTCCTTACCCCCGGCATATCCCCGTTGTTTGGGGAGACGATTCTCCCCGAAAAGCCCCGCATCTCCTCCGCGCCGCACCGTTGTTTGGGGAGACGCCATCACACCCCGCGCCATCCCGCCGCACCGTTGTTTGGGGAGACGAAACCCGTGCAGGACGCTGTTTCCGCACCTGAAGCGATGCCCGGAAGGCCGTTTTGACCCCTTCCACAATCCCAATTCCGCCGCACCGTTGTTTGGGGAGACGCCTCGTTGTTTGAGGTGATCCGCCTCGTTATTTGAGGAGACGCGCCTCGTTATTTGGGGAGACGCAATCCCGTTATTTGGGGAGACGAACCCCGTTGTTCGGGGAGACGAAATCGTCGCATCGAAATCCGTATCTCGCCAGCCATCAACGATTTACAGGCCCAAGCCGCGCCCCTTACAAAGACTACAAATACTGTTACAGAAGAACAAAAACAAACAACAACAACGTTTTGCTGCTGTTTTGCTTTCGTCTACGATTGGTGAAGACTCTTGCCCACGAAGCCCCCAGCCGCTTCCGCGAAAAGCCCTGCCGCGCCCAATCGCATCCGGGTCGAGACCGCTCTGTCCCGTTTCCCCATCCACTCCCTTGCGCGAAAAGGGACCGTCACCATCGATCTGCAGCGCCTCAACGAAGCCGGCGTCGCCGATTTCAAATGGGAAGTCACTTATAACAGCAAGCACGGCCAGGCCGGCCCGCTTGCCTACAAAGTCGACACCCTCGTCA
The DNA here is from genome assembly GCA_027450225.1 of Bryobacterales bacterium. Taxonomy (GTDB): domain Bacteria; phylum Acidobacteriota; class Terriglobia; order Bryobacterales; family Bryobacteraceae; genus BOG-234. The sequence goes on from DAIDJK010000003.1 coordinate 3,108, forward strand.
TCAACCGTCTGCTCGATCAGATCGGCCGTCCGCTGCCCGAACTCATCCGCATCGGCTCGCTGAGCGACGTTTGCCGCGCTCTCGGCACCCAGAACACCGGCCCCAACATCGCCAATCTCAAAGCCGCCTTCCTGCAAAACGCCAGCGCCTTCATCAACGCCAAAATCCGCTATAAAACCCGCACCGGCCGTGAAAAATGGGCCGAAATGGGGTATACGCGGTATTCGGTCGTCTTCACCGGCGAAGCCCTCCCGGACGGAACTCTTGCCGACTCCGTCTACATCGTCCTCAACCCCCCCTACCGCGAACTCCTCAACCACGTCGAAACCCGCCCGCTCGATTACGATTACCTCCGCAAGCTCTCCCCTGGTCCCCAGCGCTTCTACGAGCTGCTCAGCTTCCAGGTCTACGGAGCCATTGCGGGCGGCCGTTCCCGCGCCAGAATGCGTTATTCCGACTACTGCAAATACGCGCCGCAAACCCGCTACGCCGATTTCGACCACGTCAAGAAGCAGATGTACAAGCTTCACGTCTCGCACCGCGAATCCGGCTACATTGCGAGAGTCGAATACGAAGAGGTTTCCGGCGACGAAGGTCCATCCGACTGGGACATGTTCTATACGCCCGGTCCCAAAGCCTTCGCCGAATACGAAGCCTTCGCCAGCCGCCACGCCCAGCAGTCCATTCCGCTTCCCGCCGCGCCTGCCCACGATGCAGAACACAGGGACCCCGCCCGCCGCGAGCCTTCCCAGGGCCAGCTCGGGTTCGCCGAATCCGACCCCGATCCGTTTCTCCTCGCCGAAATGATCGCCCGCGGCATCGCCGCCCGGAAGGCCCGCGAAATCCTCCTCCATCTCCAGCCCGGCCAGGAGCCGCTCGATCAGATCGAGTACGTCGATTCCCTCGTCGCCAGCGACAAGCGCCGCAAGCTCCAGAACCCTCCCGGCCTTTACATCTGCTATCTCCGCGACAACATCGCCCCGCCGGCCGATTTCTGCTCCACCCGCAAAGCGAAACTCCACCAGCAGGCGCAGCAGGCCAAAGACGTCACTCTCGCCCGCCACGCCCGCCTCGAACTCGCCTGGGAAGAGTACCGGTCCGGTGAAGTCGAGCGCTTCGTCGCCGAAGTCATGCCGCCCGCCGAATACGCGGCTCTTTTTGAAGAGCACCGCCGCCGTAATCGCGCCGCTTTCCGGCTCATGAGCGAGGCGCAGATCGAATCCCTCACCCGCGGAACGGTTCGCGCTGAAATCGAAAAGCGTGGCCGCGTCAAACTCCTCACCTTCGAGCAGTTCGCCGCCAGTTCCGGCCGCGCATAACGAAATCGCGGATTTGTTTTCGTGCTCGAAGTTCAACTAGCGTACTAGTACGGTCGTAGTGTGTATCGGCCGCGAGTTGAACCAACAATAGAAGTTCAGGGATGCCTTCTGTTCTGGTTACCGGCGGAGCCGGATTCATCGGCAGTCATCTGGTCGACCGTCTTCTCGCCGAGGGCGCCGCCGTCACCGTCGTCGACAACTTCGATCGCTTCTACGACCCCGCTCTCAAGCGCCGCAATCTCGCCGCCGCGGCAACCAGCCCCCGGCTGCGCCTCATCGAAGCCGATATCTGCGACAACGCCGCGCTCGAACGCGCCACGGCCGGCGCGCATTTCGATGTCATCGTCCATCTCGCCGCCAAAGCCGGCGTGCGGCCGTCCATCGAAAACCCACTGCTTTACCAGCAGGTCAACGTCTCCGGCACGCAGAATGTCCTCGAGCTGGCGCGCCGCCTCGAAGTCCCGCAATTCGTCTTCGCCTCTTCGAGCAGCGTCTACGGCATCAACGCCAACGTCCCCTGGAGCGAGGACGATCCCGTCCTGCTCCCCATCAGCCCCTACGCCAGCACCAAAATCAGCGGCGAGCTCATGGGCCACGTCTACGCGCATCTCTACGGCATCCGCTTCATCGCGCTGCGCTTTTTCACCGTCTACGGTCCGCGCCAGAGGCCCGATCTTGCCTTCAGCAAGTTCGCAGGCCACATCCTCGAAGGCAAACCGATTCCGGTTTATGGCGATGGTTCGACGCGCCGCGATTACACTTACGTCGGCGATATCGTGGACGGCGTCGTCTCCGCCATCTCCTACAACCGCTCGAATTACGAGGTCGTCAATCTCGGCTGCGGCAGCCCCATCCGGCTTATGGATATGATCCGGGAACTCGAAACCGCGCTCGGCCTTCGCGCCGTTCTCTCCTGGCTTCCCGAGCAGCCCGGCGACGTGCCTCAAACCTACGCCTCCATCGAAAAGGCGCGGCGTCTGTTCGGCTATCGGCCCAAAACCACGCTCCCGGAAGGCCTCGCCGAATTCGCCCGTTCGCTCGCAGCCGGCGCCGCCGTCACGGCGGCATCTTAACTCATGCTCTCCACTCCATCGGACGCCGGGACAGTTGCCAGTCTGTCCGCGCCCCATGCTCTGTCATCGGATCTGATGACGCCTCGCGCGAATCTGCTCCTGCTCGCCTTTTACTTCCCGCCGGAAAATGAATCCGGCTCGGCGCGCCCCGCCCGCTTCGTGAAATATCTCGGCCGCGAAGGCTGGTCGTCCCGCGTCGTATCGCGCGCCGCCACCCCTTCGGGCGACCGCGCCCGTCTCGATCCGCCCGCCGCCACGCCTCTGCCGCCGGCCCGCTCCATCTCCCTCGCGAAGTTCGCCCAGCGCTATATCCTGCCGTACAACGACGCGCTCGGCTGGGTCCCGCACGCGGTCAGCGCCGCCCGCGCCGCCATCGCGCGCCATCAAACCCCGGTCCTGCTCTCCACTTCGCCGCCCGCCGCCACGCATATCGCGGCCCTGCTGCTGAAACGCGAATTTCATCTCCCCTGGATCGCCGACTTCCGCGACCCGCTCTTCGGCAACTTCACCAGACCGGGCATGCGCTCCGCCGTGCTCGACCGCGCGCTCGAACGCGCCATCTTCCACAACGCCGATGCGCTCCTTGCCAACACGGACGATGTCGCCGAAGTCTGGAAACGCCGCTACCCCCGGCACGCGCACAAAATCTCCGTCCTCTACAACGGCTTCGATCCCGACGAAAAGATCGCCGCAAAGCCCGTGCCGCCCGGACGCCATGTCCTCACGCACGCCGGCGCCATCTATGGCGGCCGGGATCCCGAGATGCTTCTCGCCTCCGCGCGCAGGCTCGTCGAGAGGAACCAGCTCGATCCCTCTTCTTTCTGCATCCGTCTCATCGGCGGCATCGAGCGCCACTCGATGCGCCGTCCGGAGCTGCTCGAATGGCATCGGGAGCGCGGCTCGCTCGAATGCAGCAACGGCGTCGTCCCGAAGGCCGAAGCCGACGACGCCATCTCCCGCTCGCATTCTCTGCTTGTGCTCGATAACAACCAGCACGGCGCGAGCGCGCAGGTCCCCGCCAAGCTGTTCAACTACATCCGGCTCGGCCGCTTCATTCTGGCCCTGACGCCCGAAGGTTCGCCGACC
>DAIDJK010000004.1 GCA_027450225.1 Bryobacterales bacterium
CGCCTCATGGCCCTGCAGGTAGACGCCGCGGATTTTGCCGCTGCCGTTATCCAGATTGAAGTAGCCGGAAAGTTTCGCGTGTTCAGGGGCCGGCTTCATGGTTTTCGGATCGGCGAAATGCTCCTTCACATAGGCCTTCGACCCGAGCAGCCCTTCTTCTTCGCCGCTCCAGAGCGCGATGCGCACGGTGCGATCGGTTTTGAGCTTCAGCGCGGTAAGAATACGGGTGACTTCGATCATCACCGCGCTTCCCGCGCCGTTGTCGGTTGCGCCGGAGCCGGCGTGCCAGGAATCGAAATGCGCGCCGATCATGACGATTTCATCCTTTTTCTCCTGCCCGGGAATTTCGCCGACGATGTTGGCCGCCATGCGATCTTCGGCCGGGCTTTTCGCCTTGAGAATCACGCGCACGGTGACGGGCAGGTTGCGCTCGACCGCGCGGGCAACCCGGTCATACTGCTCGGCGGTGACGACGAACGTGGGCGGCGCCTGCGGATCGGCCGCTTTCCATGGACCGGCCTGTTCGGCGAACAGGCGGCCATCGTGGGCGCGGGCATCTTCCATCAAAAGCGCGACCGCGCCTTCCTTCGCAAAAAAAGCGCCGCGCTCCGCGGCGATGCGGCGCGTCAGAGCGCTCAACTCTTCGCTGATGGCGGGCGGCAGACTGCGGCGGAACGCCAGAGCGTCTTCGGGCGACTCCGGCCATTTCAGATCCGCGAGCGACTTCACCTGCCGCTTCGCTTCCGGATCGGGCGCCATGGCGAGATCCCGCAACTGCGCCTCGGTATAGCGGCTGAACAGCGGCGAGGTCGAAGGCCGCGGGATGCGCGGCTCTTCGAGCAGCACGATTTTTCCCCGCAGTTTGCCCGCCCATTTCGCCTTGAAGGCGTCGAAGGCGGCCTGCGCTTTCTCCGGCCCATCGCGCAGCGAAACCGTCCACGGCGCGATCACCATCTGCCCGCTGACCGGCCCACCGGTGGACGCGCTCCAGGCGAGCGGAATCGCCTCGAGGCGCTGGTACGACGGCGCGACGATCTCGACCGACGAATCCTCCAGTGTCCAGGCGCGCCCGAACGGTCCCCATGGCTCCAGATGGACGTTTTCGAGCCCGTATTCCTTCAGTTGCGAGACCACCCAGGAAGCCGCGTTGTCGAACTGAGGCGAGGCGGTGAGCCGCGGCCCGCGAACTTCGGTGATCTGGTAGAGCGTGTCCATGACTTTTGAGTGATCGAACGCTTCCGTCTTGATGCGATCGATGACGGCAAGGTCCGGCCGGTCCTGCGCGGCGAGCGGCAGAACGAGAAACGCGAGCAAAAGAGCGCGTGACATGACGGTGAGTATAGCGACACTCTGATACATTCAAATTCAAATGAACCGCCGTAATGTTCTTAAATCCGCCGTGGCCGCGGCAGGCGCCGCCGCGCTGGTCCGTCCTGCTCTGCCGCAGGCTTCTTCGGGCGGTGGGCGATTGAAGCAGTCGGTTTGCTACTGGACTTACCAGAAGTGGTACCCGGACCTCGGGGAGTTCTGCAAGGAAGCGGCGCGCATCGGGTTGAAGGGCATCGATCTGGTGACGCCCGATCAGTACGCGACGGTGAAGGCGCACGGTCTGGTGCCGGCGATGACGTCGGGCTCCGGTCCGAATACGATTCCGATCGGACTGAATCGGCTGGAGAACCATGACAAGGTTCTCGAATCGCTGCGCAGCGACATCAACGCGGCTTCGAACGCGGGCGTGCCGAACGTGATCACGTTTTCCGGCAACCGGAAGGGCATGCCGGACGCCGAGGGGCTGGCAAACTGCGCCATCGGCCTGAACAAGATCAAAGGCTTCGCCGAAGAAAAGAACGTCACCATCAATCTGGAACTGCTGAACAGCAAAGTGAACCACAAGGACTACATGGCGGACCACACCGTGTGGGGCGTGGAGCTGATGAAGCGAGTGAACTCGCCGCGCGTGAAACTGCTGTATGACATCTACCATATGCAGATCATGGAAGGCGACCTGATCCGGACCATCCGGGAAAATATCGCTTATATCGGTCACTTCCACACCGGCGGCAATCCGGGCCGGCACGAACTCGACGACAGCCAGGAAGTGAACTGGCGCGGCGTAGCGCTGGCCATCGCCGCCCTGAATTTTCAGGACTACGTCGCCCACGAGATCATCCCGGTGAAGACGGCGCCGATCGCGAGTCTTGAAGCGGCGTATCAGATTTGTAACGTATAGAGACCGCCCGCCAGAGGTTTGCGCGGGAATTTACCGAACGAAGCCAACGCGGCGGTCAGCTCGTTTGTTTTGAGCGGCTTCCGTGTGCCCGCCGATGATTATACGGGCGGTTTTCGCGGCGATGTGCGCAAGTGTCTGCGGCGAAAGGGTTGAAGCCGCGGGACCGGTTTTGTGGCGGCCGTTTTGTGGCGGACAACAGGCCAACCGGCACGGGCGGCGAACCGCTGCGCGCGAAATTTACCGAACGAAGCCAATGACGAGGCAAGCGCTTTTGTTTTGAGCGGCTTCCGGCTGCCCGGCATCAGTATACAAGCCGGTTTCGAGTCGCGGTGCGCAAGTGGCTGCGCCGCAAAGGACGAAGCGTTGCGATCAGTTCTGCGGCGGCGGCGGGGCGCCGGGAGCCGCAGGCGGATTCGGCCGCATCGGCATCATCATCGGTCCACGTCCCCGGCCCATGCCCATCCCGCCACGTCCGGGGGGATTGCTCAGGGCATTCAGGCCGTATTTGTAGTTGGGGTCCATGGCCGCGATGTCGGTCCGGTAGGAGACCACGTCGGCCGTGGGAAACACCGCGGGAATCTTCTGGGTGACTTTGCCTGTGGCGGCCCACTCGGCTCCGCGCTGCAGCGTGACCATGAAGCCGACGCAGCTCATGGCGTTGATGTCGTGCCCGAGGGTGGTGTGGAAGACGCGGCCTTTGCCGTACTTGAGAACCATGAGGATCGGCTCGTCACGACCGGTGCCGTGGTTCGAAGGATCGGAGTACGCGGTGGCGAGCACGGTCATATTCTCGCCGGGTCCCCGGAGGCTGTTGTAGAGTTCATCGCCCTGGTGCATCCAGACGTGCGGCAGGCCTTTGGTGATGGGGTGATTCGAATCCTGAATGGTAACGGCGAAGGGGACGCGATTGCCGTGGTTGCCGGCGCGGCCCGGCGTATCGTCGGAGGTCAGTTTGCCTTCCTTGAAATACCAGAACGGCCCGGTTTTCTCGGTGCGGCCGCGCCATCCGCCGATGCCGATCATCTGATTGAACGCGCCCCAGGCACCGAAGGCGTTGTCGGCGGCATGAACGACCACGAGTCCGCCGCCGCCGCGAACGAAGCTCTCGAAAGAGGACTTGAGCGCATCCGGCCAGCGCTCATCGGGAGCGTCGTAGTTCATCACGATCTCCTGATAGTTGCCGAACTCCGGCTTGAACGCGCTGAAATCGCCGCCGGCGGGAGGCGCGGTGACCACGTCCACCTGGAAGAGGCCAGTGTCTTCGAGCTCTTTTTTCAGGACGGGAGTGGTGAGGCGCCAGGCGTGATACGGGCCGCCGCTTTCGCCATCGAGCAGCATCACGCGAATGCGGCCGGCAGCCTGCGCCGGGAACTGGAGCGCCATTGCGGCAAAGAGGGACGCCAGAAGAAGCCTGTTCATGTTCACCTCGATTGGTTTACTGCACGGACTCTATCAAATGATCTGCGATGGCGGGGGATGGGGGCCGCTTGACCGCCTGGCCGAGCCTTGGTACGATTGCGGCGTATCGTGCAAGAACGATTGCCTGCTGGGCAATCGGCAAGAACGATTGCCTGTTGGGCAATCGGCAAGAACGATTGCCTGTCTGGCAATCGGCGGGAACGCAAACCTTCCACGAAGCGCTCTATCCCGCGGGAAACGACATAAACTGATGCCATTGATGAATCGACGTACATTCCACCGAACGGTCTCCGCAACAGCCCTGCTGGCTTCGAGCGGATTGGCGGCGAAAAAGCTATCACTCGAGATCGGGCATACCGGCCTGACGTGGATTCCGCTCGGCAGACCGGTGGGTCCGCGGCCGCCCATCAATCCGATGGAAGATCCGCAGTACGTGGAGGCTGCGATTCGCGACATTTCGAGCCTCGGGTTTTACGGCATCGAACTGTTCGGCAATCAGATTGAGGCGATGGAAGCACACGGCGGCGTGGGCGCGGTGCTGGAGCAGCATCAGCTGCCGCTGATTTCAGCCTATTGCGGCACGAACCTCTCGGACCCGGCGCAACGCAAGGACGGGATTGCGAAGACGCTCGGCTGGGCGAATCTGGTGAAGAAGTACAACGGACGCGTGATCGTGGTAGGGCCCAATGGCGTGAATCGCAGCACGTACGATTTCAAGGCGCACAAGGACGATATCGTCGCCACGTTGAACGAACTGGGCAAGGCCGTGATGGACATGGGCCTGACGCCGGTGCTGCACCAGCACACAGGCACGTGCGTGGAGACGCGCGACGAAACCTACGCCGTGCTGGACGCGATGGACACGCGCGTGATGAAGTTCGGCCCGGACATCGGGCAGTTGCAGAAGGGCGGCTCCGACCCGGTGCAGGTGGTGAAGGATTTCCTGCCGCTGGTGCAGCACATGCACCTGAAGGACTATACGGGAGGCGCCGAGTATCTGGGCTACTGCCCGCTTGGCGAAGGCAAGGTGAACATCCCCGCGATCCTGCAGATGATGAACGGCCGCAAGACGGCGGGCAGGGTGATGGTGGAACTGGATTCGCCGCCGCCACAGCCGGTTCCGGCGCTGGAAGACGCGAAGATCGCGAAAGCGTATTTGTTGAAGCAGGGCGTCACGTTCCGTTCCTAACGCGCGCTGCGGCGACTTACTTCGCGAGCGTGAACACGTAGTAACCCTGAACCGCTTTCCGGTTCGGATCAGGCGGGGGAGCGGTCTGGCCGGGACGAACGCGCGGCGCGTCGGGATCGCTGGCGCACATCACCACGTATTCGCGGCCCTCCACTTCGTAAACCGCCGGCACGCCATCGGGCGCTCCGCCCATCTGGCCCGACCACAGAGTCCTGCCCGATTCGGCATCGAACGCGTAGAGTTTCCGGTCCGACCTGGACGGCACGAAGATAATTCCGCCCGCCGTCACCACAGGGCCGCCGCGCGTGGGAATGCTGCCGGTGTTATGAATGCCGCGGGCGGCGAGTTCAGGAACTTCGCCGACCGGAATCTGCCACTCGAGTTTGCCCTGGTTCAGATCGTACGCCGTGAGTATCCAGAACGGCGGCTTGAGCGCCGGAAAGCCGTCTGTGGCGTTGATGTAGTTGTAGCCGGTCCAGTAGCGCTTCGGATGATCCGGTTCGAGCGAGGGCGCGGAGTCGCGGCGCGCCATGCCGGCGGGCGGTGGAGTTCTGTCAGCGGCGGCGGGCGCGCGCAGATACGTGACGAGCCGGCTGACTTCGAGTTCGGAGAGCTTGTCGAAGGCGGGCATCTGACCCTGCCCGTTGCGAACGATCTTCCGCACCTGGTCCACGCCGAGCTTCGCCACGATTCCGGTGAGCGGCGGAACTTCGGGCATTTGTCCCGTGAGATCCGCCTGATGGCACTGCCGGCAATGCGCGAGATACACAGCCCTGCCGACCTGCGCGGGCGGGTCCGATACGGAAAACGTTGCGGCGCTGGTGCGCTCTTCTTCGAGCTTCAGCATCGACGGATATTCCTTTGACGCGACATAGAGCCAGCCGCGCGTGGGATCGACCGCCGTGCTGCCCCAGTTCGCGCCGCCGTTGTTGCCGGGGATCTCCATGGTGTTGACGAGCGCCGGGGGCGTGAAGAGGCCGAGGTTGCGGGAATTCGCGACGGCCTCACGGAATTTCGCGATCTCGGCGGGATCGAGCAGGTATGGATTCACGTCATCAGCGGTGAATTTCTGCCGTGAAAACGGCGGCGGCGCGGTGGGAAACGGCTGCGTGGGCCATGATTCTTCACCGGGCACGTCGGACTTCGGTACGCTGCGCTCCTCCACGGGCCAGACCGGTTTGCCGGTCACGCGATCGAAGACGAAGAGAAAGCCCTGCTTGGTGGTCTGGGCGACGACGTCGATATTTTTGCCGTTGTGCCTGATGGTGAGGAGCTTGGGCGCGGCGACGGCGTCGTAATCCCAGAGATCGTGATGCACCATCTGGAAATGCCAGAGGTATTTGCCGGTGCGGGCGTCGAGCGCGAGAAGGCAATCGGAATAGAGGTTCGCGCCCTTGCGGTCCGCGCCGTAGAAATCGTAAGTGGGTGAGCCGAGCGGGAAGTAGGCGATGCCGCGCTTCGCGTCGATCGAAATTTCTCCCCAGGTGTTCGTGCCGCCGACGTATTTCCAAGCGTTGGGCGGCCAAGTCTGGTAGCCGGGTTCGCCGGGATGCGGCACGGTATGGAAAGTCCAGGCGAGCTTGCCGGTAAGGACGTTGTACGCGCGCAAATCGCCCGGAGCGGACTCGTATTCCTCGCCCGGCGCCGAGCCGAGGATGATGAGATTTTCGAACACGCGGCCGGGGTCGCCCGACTGGACGCGGCGGATGGTATCGGGATCGCGGCCGAGCCCGATTTTGAGATTCACTTTGCCGTTGTCGCCGAACGAATCGACGACTTTGCCGGTACGCGCGTCGAGTTCCTGAAGCTGATCGCCGGCGACGAAGAGAATCCGGCGATCGGCGCGGTTCGCGTTCTCCCAGTACGCGACGCCGCGATGGGTGACGGTCGCCTTTGCGGCGCCGAGATCGTGCTCCCAGATTTTCCGGCCGGTGGCGGCATCGAGCGCCGTAACGGCATTGTGCGGGCCGATGAGATACATCGCGCCATCGATCACGACCGGGTTGAAGCCGAAGCGGAATCCGTTATCGCCCGCCGGATAGAACCAGACCTGCTCGAGACGGCCGATATTGCCGCGGTTGATCTGCGACAAGGCGGAATACTGGGCTGAATCGATGCCGCCGAGATGCTCGCGCCACGTGGTGTAAGGCGGCG
>DAIDJK010000005.1 GCA_027450225.1 Bryobacterales bacterium
GGCCGTAGCGCACTTCGCCTTCGTAGGGCACGCCGTGGCCCGGAGTTCCGGTCTGCTTCAGAAAATCTTCCATCAGGTAAACCGCGTCGTTCAGGAAATAGGTGTCGTCAGAACCGACGTAGAGATGCAGCTTGCCCCGCAGTTTCGGCCCAAGCGTTGTCCAGTCGCGCTGCAGAATGGCATCGAGATCGTAATGCCGTCGCCAGTATTCGGCGGTCGAGTGATCGATTGCGCCGGTCTCCTTATCGAAGATCGGCTGCGGATAGCCGTCTTCGCCGACCGGTGAATAGACGGCCTGCCAGATATCGAACTGATCTCCCGAGCGGCCATGGTCGCCCAGCGCGGCTTCGTAGGCCACGTTGTCGCGAATCGAGATCAGCGTATGCCCAAGGTAATCGCGCATGGCGGGTTGTTCCACGCGCTTGTTCGCGCCCTGCAGGTAGAACATGTTGTCCTGCTGGTAGAGATCCACTGTCCCGTAGGCATGGAAATCAACCGGGTCCGGGCATGCGACGAAAGCGCCGTTGTAGTGGTCCGGATAAAACATCTGCACGGCCAGCGATTCCCAGCCGCCCGTGGAGCCGCCGTAGACGAATCGCGCCCATCCCTGGCCGATGCCGCGGAATTGTTTTTCGATGGCGGGGATGAGTTCGGTCTCGATCGCGTCGCCATATGGGCCGAGATTGGCCGAGTTGACGGCATAGGAATCGTCATAGAACGGATTGGCGTGCTGCAGTTTCACGATCAGCATGCGCGGCGTACCCGGCGCGATCCAGTTCCGATAGTTCTTGTACGCTTCTTCCTGCTGGATGCGGTTATAGCCGGCGATGTGGAAGCGTTCCGAGTAATCCGGCTTGAGGTTGGGATCGGGCGGCGTTTCGCGGAAATCGTTGAACTCCGAAGCGAAGTGATCTTCGAAGACGATGAGCGGGTAACGCGCTTCGGTGTGCCGATCGAACCCATCGGGCACGAGAACGACAGCCGAGAGATACATCGGCGTGCCCCAGAAATCGCTCAGCAGTTTCGACTGGATGCGGATGTGGCGAATGAATCCGGTATCCGGCGCCGGCGGAATCGGCGGGATTACGTCATCGAGCGAAACGCTGATGGGCGGCGCATCCGGCGCAATGTGCACCACTTTCGGCTTCGAAAGCAGATTGCCCGGTTTCGTGTTCCAGTGCTGGCCTTCGCCGTGGTCCGGCGGAAGCTTCACCGTTTTGCCATCCGCGCGATGGAACGTCTGATAAATATTCAACACCGCCTGAATCGTGTAATCGCCCGGCGGAACATCTTTCAGAGCCGCGCGCGGATAGCCTTTCGCGTTGTCGCCGATGGCGATGGGTTCGTTCGGTTTCCAGCCATCGACCGTGACGCCGAAGACCATTTGCGATTTCATCGTGTCGTCGATCTGCATACGCGGCTCGGCGCCGGGGTTATTCGAGAGCAGCAGCAGGACGCGCCCGTCGAGCGGCGTGGCGGACCGCGACGGAGGAAAACTGACGGTAATGGTTTGTGCGGATGCGGCGATGCTGAGGAGTGAAAAGACAGCCAGGCGATGTCGCATGGCCCAGTATAAGCAGCCTGGGCGAGCGCGGACGCAATACGGCTGTGAGAACGGACAAGGAGTTTCAAAGTGAAGAATCCCGGCCTTCGCGGTTCCGATTTGCAGGATGGAGATCCGCCCAGATCTCGTTTCAATGCGCCTCAGGAACCGCGGACCGATGAAAAAGAACTGGAATCCGATACCGGCTGTCACCCGAATCGAATGCGACGAAAATCGATTTTCATGCCTCCGCCGGGGTGAGCCGGCGAAAGTCCAGAGTTGCTGCAAGTCTCCTGGCCAGGAGAAGAACCGCTGTGCGAAGAGTACACTCCGGCGTCTCCCGCCAAGGCCCAGCGAAAGCTTCAGGCGCTTGTAAATGCGACGAAAATCTTTTTGCTATTCCTGTGACTACTCCTCGTCCTGGCGCAGTTTCGCGAGCACCGTCAGATCCTCGAGCGTGGTGACGTCGCCCTTCACCTCGCCGCCCGCCGCGAGTTCCCGCAACAGCCGGCGCATGATTTTTCCGCTTCGCGTCTTCGGCAGCGCGTCGGTAAACCGAA
>DAIDJK010000006.1 GCA_027450225.1 Bryobacterales bacterium
GTGAAGGCGCTGGCGCCGAAAGTGTTCGGGCACCGCATCGCTCCCGCCGCGCGCACGGCGTTGCAGGCGCGGCGCAACGGCGCGAATGCGAACGCGGGCGAACGTATGATCGAAGAGATACTTTCGCGCATCGAGGTCCCGCTTTAGCCGGACATCTCGGCGCGTTTCCGAAAAATGAAAACTGCAATCATCGGTCTGCCCATGGTGGGCAAGACCTCGCTGTTCACCATTCTTACAGGCGTCACGCAGGAGAGCCGTCTTGGCTCAACCGCGGTGCGGGCGGGCGTGGCGAAGGTACCCGATCCCCGGGTCGACGCGCTGTCCGAGTTGTATCAGCCGCCGAAGATCACCTACGCGACGGTCGAATACATCGACACGCCATCGATCTCGCGCGAAAGCCTGCGCGATCCCGCCTATCTGGCAAGTCTGCGCGTGGTGGACGCCTTCGCGCACGTGCTGCGGCTCTTTCAGGACGAGACGGTTCCGCATGAACACGGAACGGTCGATCCGGCGCGCGATTTCGAAGACGTGGAGACGGAGCTGATCCTGAGCGATCTGGTGGTGATCGAACGCCGCCTGGAGCGGCTGGACAAGGATCGCAAGAAAGTCCGCAATCCGGAACTGGACAAAGAGTGGGAGCTTCTGACGCGCTGCAAAACCGCGCTTGAAGAGAACCAGCCGCTGCGCAATCTGGATTTTGAAGCCGAAGACGAGAAGCGCATCCGCGGCTTTCAATTTCTCTCGCAGAAGGCGATGCTGCTGGTGCTCAACCTCGGGGAAGAAGACGCGGGCCGGCTGCATGAAGTGGAGGCGGAATATCGCGCGAGCCTGGTGGGGAGCAAGCGCAACGTGGAAGTGACTGCGGTCTGCGGGAAAATCGAGGCCGAGCTGGCCGAATTGCCGGCGCAGGATGCGCGCGAGTATCTGGCAAGTTACGGACTGAAGGAATCCGGTCTGCAGCGAATCATCGAAGCGACGTACCGGCTGCTCGGCCTGATGAGCTTCCTCACGGCCGGAGACACGGAAGTTCGCGCGTGGACTATCCCGATGAACTCAACTGCGGTGAAAGCCGCGGGAGCCATACACTCCGACTTCGAGAAGAAGTTTATTCGCGCCGAAGTGGTGAACTGGAAATCTCTGCTGGATCTCGGTGGTTATCCCGGCGTGCGCGAGAAAGGACTGTTGCGGCTCGAAGGCAAGGAGTATGTCGTAAAGGATGGGGATGTTCTCGTGATTCGTCATTCCTGATACGGAATGCCCGCGGGGCTTCTAAAGCTTTTCCTGACGACCGCCGATAAAAACTATAAATCAGTAGATCGGGACAGGAATGGCCAGGGAACTGAAAAATCCTGCAGATGCGCAGAAGGAAACAGCCGCTCTGGAGTCGCGCGCTGTGCGGGGGGACGTGGAATCGCTTCTGCGTCAGCTTGCGCAGCAGCAGGAATCGACCTCCCGGGCGCTCCAATGCACTCTTGCAATCGAGAAGCAGCTGGCCGAAACGCGCGAGGAACTGAATCGCGCGTTGATGATGGCGGCGATTCCCCCCGATCCACCTCCCCGGGCGGAAGGCGAGGATGGGGACGACAGCCCGGAAGGGGCTTCGCGACGGGCGCATCAGGAGCTTGAAAGCGAACGCAAGGCGCGCATCGATGAACGCGTCACCGCGGCCGCGCAGATCGCGCGGCTCGAGGAAACGGTGGCTCATGCGCGGGAGAAGGAGCAGTTCGCGCGGGACAGGCTGAAACGGACGCGGATGCTGGGCATTGCAGCGGCCGTGATCCTGTTGCTCTCTTCCATGCTTTTCACGCGCGCCGCAGCCAGGTATCCGTCTTCCTCGGTAGCCCGGGCTCTGAACGCCACGACTCCGGACGCCGCGCCCACACCCACGCCCACGCCGATGGCGAGTGACGCCTCCGGGCAGGGCTCAGTCCCCGCGGCCGCCAATGGCGCTGAAACAAGCGATTTGAAGCCGGCCACGCCAGACAATTTCGCGCCACAGTCTTCGCTGGAACAAGCGGTGGCGCACATGCACAGGGCTCTGACGGCGTTTCCGGACGCAAATGCCGACGCCATCATTCACGCGCTGCAGAGCGGCAGCGTCAAGGTGGATCCGCAGTCGTGCCTGCTGGCGTGGAATGCGGGGGAACCGGAACTCCTCCTGCAGGACCGGCGGAGCAGCCGGTTCCAGATCGCATCGACTCTGACTCAGTGCGCATCCGCCATTGAACAGGCGCACGGGAATATGATCCTCAAGTCGCAGCCGCGATGAGGATTACGCAGAGCCGCGGGTATATGCTCGGTGTCGGAAGTGGACACCATGAGAACCACGCTCATCGCTCTATTCGCCGCTTCAACACTGCTCGCGCAAACTGAGATTTCCTCCCCTGACGGCAATCTGAAAATCTCCTTGACGGTTTCCCCGCTGCTTGACACCGGCAACGGAGGAGGGCGCGGACGGGAACCGGCGCCGGCGACTCACAGCCGTATTGCTTACTCTGTGAACTTCCGTGGCAAGGCGGTCATCGAGCCTTCGCCGATCGAGATCGATCTCGACGGCGCGCGCCCGCTCGGGCAGGACGTTCGCATCGTCAAATCAACGCCTTCAAGCGGCGACGAGAACTATCATCTGATCGCGGGCCGCGCCAGCGATGTTCACGAGCACTACAATGCGCTGGCGCTGGATCTCGAAGAGACTGGCTATCCCAATCGCAGGCTCCAGGTGGAGGCGCGCGCGTTCAACGGCGCGGTTGCGTTCCGCTGGACCGTGCCCGACCAACCCTCGGTTCGCGACTTCCGCCTGCGAGGTGAAGCTACGGAATTCCGCATGGCGAAGGACGCGACGGCCTATGCCCTGGAACTGCCAAATTTCCTCACGATGTACGAAAGCGAATTCCTGAAGCTGCCGGTGAGCGCTTTCGCCAACCCGAGCGGAACAGCCGGCACTCGAATCGTCGGCCTGCCGCTGCTGATGGAACTTCCAGGCGTGGGCTGGACTGCAATCACCGAAGCCGATATGCGGGGGAACGCGGCGATGTATCTGATGAATCCGGGCGACGGCCGAACGCGGCTGCGCGCGGTAATCTCGCCAAGTTCCGTCGATCCGGAGATTCGCGTCATCGGCTCTGTTCCTCATCGCTCCGCCTGGCGAGTGATTCTGGTCGCGGATGAGCCCGCGCAACTGCTCGAATCGAACGTGATCACGAGCCTCAACCCGCCTTCACAGATTCAGGACACGTCCTGGATCAGGCCGGGCAAATCCAGCTGGGACTGGTGGAGCGGGAGTCTCGACCCCGAAGGCAAGCCTGCGTTCACGACCGACAACATGAAAACGTATGTCGATTTCTCCGCGAAATCCGGATTCGAATACATGCTGGTGGACGCGGGCTGGTCTGCTCCGGGCGATATCACGAAGATGAACGGGCGCGTCGATATTCCGGCGCTGGTTGCCTATGCGAAGACGAAAAATGTGAGGGTCTGGATCTGGTGCCACTGGACCGGCATCGACGCGCAGATGCAGGAGGCGTTTCCGCTCTACGAACAATGGGGTGTTGCCGGCGTGAAGATCGATTTCATGTCGCGGGACGACCAGCGTATGATCGACTTCTACTATCGCGTGGCGGAAAACGCGGCGCGGCATCACCTGATGGTGGATTTCCATGGCGCGACGAAGCCAACCGGAATGGAGCGCACGTGGCCCAACGTGATGGGCTATGAGGCCGTGCTCGGGATGGAGCAATCGAAGTTCAACGCGCGGGACAACCCCGACAACCATACGATGCTGCCCTTCACCCGGATGCTGGGAGGCATGATGGATTACACGCCGGGATCGTTTGAGAACGTAACGCGCGATAATTTCGCGCCACGCAGCGCCCACCCGATGACAATGGGCACGCGCGCGCACCAGCTCGCGATGTACGCCATCTACGAGGCGCCCTTCCAGATGGTTTCCGATTACCCGCACGCATACGAAGACCAGCCGGCGTTCGATTTCATCAAGGCGGCGCCCACCGCGTGGGACGAAACGCGCGGCATCGATGGCCTTCCCGGCGAATACGTGACAGTTGCGCGCCGCAAGGGCAGCGAGTGGTTCCTGGGCAGTATGACCAACTGGACCCCCCGGGAGCTGAATATCCCCCTCACGTTTCTGGGCGCAGGCAAATATACGGCAATCATCTACGCGGATGCGAGCGATGCGGACCGTTATCCGAAAAACGTGAGTATCCGCCGGCAGACCGTGGATCGGAATTCAAATCTGAAGGCAAAACTGGCGCCGGGCGGCGGACTCGCGGTCCGGTTTGTACCGGCGCAGTAGCCGCGCGGATTTACCGTCTGGATGACAATGCCGTGGCGCGCAACTGAATACCGTCCCCGTATTTCGCCAGTTCGGGAATGGTGACGGGCAGTTTGCCCGAGACGGGAATTTCACCGAACAGAGCCTTCACCGCGGCGACTTCCGCATCGGGAACCGTGCTGTACGTCGTCATATAAGCCGCCACATCCGAAAACGCGCGCAGCAGATACGGATTTCCGAGCGAGACGAGCATTACCGGCTTTTTGGTTGCGATCAGATTGTTCAGCATCGCGGGGTAGCCGCCGCCGAGCGCGAGGTTTCCACGATATGCGGCGGCCGAAGCGAAGGCCGCCACAACGTATCTGGTGGCCTGGGATGCGCGCTGAACAGCGGCCTCGAGATCCGCATCCATCATGGAACCGCTGAGAAGCGTGACATTCGCCAGCGGAGCACGTTTGCGGACTTCTGCCAGGAAAGCCTGTCCCTCGACCGTCGAATGCGCTTCGGTGAGGATGAAATACGCCGTCGATGAGTCCGCCATGAGGGGAAGGAAATTGCCGTCATTACGAACCAGCGTGACGGCCCGGTCGGCGATCTGCTGCGCCACCGCGTTATTTTCCGGCGAATTCACAATGGTGTGAATCCGGTTGAGATTCACCACCTTGCCTGCGCCGAGCCCCACGTGCGCTTTGGCCATCAGCACACGCATGGCGCTTTCATCGATGCGCTTCGGGGAAATACGTCCGGCGCGTACGGCGGCCGCGACGGCGTTGATCGCGGCTTCGGGATCGGGAGGCATCAGCAGCACATCGACGCCGGCTTCAATGGCCTTCACGGCGGCTTCACCCACCGTGAACCCGTTCGCAACGCCGCCCATTTCGAGCGCGTCGGTCACGATCAGGCCCTTGAAGCCCATCTCATCTCGAAGCACGCCGGTGAGCAGTTTTGGCGAAAGCGTGGCGGGTATGTCCGGCGCATCGACAGCCGGAGCGGCGATGTGCGCCGTCATCACGGAATCGACTCCCGCCGCGATCGCAGCGCGGAAGGGCGGCCATTCCACGGTTTCCAGATGCTGGCGATCGCCGCCGATCGTGGCGAGATTCATGTGCGTGTCGGTAGCGGTATCGCCGTGGCCCGGAAAGTGTTTGGCGGTGGTGAGAACCCTGGCGCCAGGAACCGAATGGGCGCCTTCGATGAAAGCTCGGGCGAAGGCCGAGACGTCCTCCGGATTCTCCCCGTACGAACGGATATTGATGATCGGATTGTCGGGATTATTGTTCACGTCCACATCGGGAAAGAACAGCCACTCGAATCCGAGAGCCCGCGCTTCCCGGGCGGTAATCTCACCTTCCGCGCGAGCTTCCGCCACGTCGCGGCTGGCGGTGAAAGCCATCGCGTGCGGGAATGGCGTGGTGGCATCCACGCGCATGGATGCGCCGCGCTCGAAATCGCCCGCGATCAGCAGAGGCGTCCGCGCCAGTTTCTGCATGCGGTTGATGAAACTGGCGGCTTCGAGCGGATCGGCCTTGGCGGTGATTCGTCCATGTGCGACGTTAACGAGCGCGAGGCCACCGATGTGATCGCGAGAGACCAGCCGGATGAATTTGCGATAGTCGCGCGAACGCGTGTTCATGGGACGCCCGTTGAACGGGATCACCACAAGCTGCGCGATGCGATCCCGCAAGGGCATGGTTTTCAGCCACCGGGCGGCGATCGCCTGATCCGATTCGGCGGTCGCTCTGCGCGGGCTGACGCGACGCGCCGGAAGGCGCTTCGGTGCTCCAGCGGCCGGCGACGCCAGCGGAAGAGCAGTCAAAAGCACGGCAATCAGAAGCAGGAATGCTTTGTGCGCGAACGAGAAACCGGGGAAACGCAATTAGCCTCAGAATATCGCACGCCGGAGCAACGGCCGGAGCGTGGCAGGCGAGCTAAAGGGCGTGGCGTCCGGTGGCAACGGCAGCCGATGCGCCGCCTGACTGCGCTTTCGGGCCGCGCCGGCGCGGCGCGTGCGACATCAGCTTGCGAACCGCCCGCAACAGATCCTGGCCTTCCCGATTGCTCTTCTGAAGAACAAGGTCGGCGCCGGTGGATTTCTCGGTCAGGCCGAGACAATCGATGAATCCCGACAGGAGTATCGTGCGAGCCGGCGTGTCGGCCGCATGGACGCGCGCAATCAGATCCACGCCCGTAATGCCCTGCATCCGAAAATCCGTCACCACGATATCGAAACGCTGACGGCTGAAGGATTCCCATCCCTCTTCACCGCTCGTCGCGATTTCGACATCGAAGCCCTGTTCCATCAGCAGCGCCTTCCGCGCCTGTAGCCCATGAGGATTATCGTCAACAAGCAGAATTCTTTGCGCGGCTGCGTCGTCTTTCATGATTTGGCGGGGACCGAATGAACGTAACAGAGCCGTTACCGGACTGTCAACGGTTCTGCATCCGATTGAAAGACGGACGGATCTTATCCTTGACTTGCGAGACGCCGAAGTCTAAGCTCTTTGTGCGCTACTCGACCGGCAACGGGGCCTTATAGCCCGCCTTCGCGAGGATCTGGTATTTGACCGGTTTCTGCTTCTGATCGACGATCCTCAGCGGCTCGTTGGTGGCGGGATTCACGAGTTGCACCGTGATTTTGCGGAACTTGCCGTCTTTCGTCGTGTTGGTGGGCGAGTAACTCAGCGTGTACTGATTGCGCATTGAGTCCTCGATGGCGGCAAACACGCTCGGCATCTCGCCGATAAAGCGCGGAAAGAACGCCTCGCCGCCGGTTTCCTTCGCAAACGTGCGGAGTTCATTGTCTCCCTGAAGGAAGGTGATGTCTCGCGCGCCGCCGAGCGTTCCATCGGCCTCCGCAATGGTTCGTTCGAGCTGCAGCAGACCGATGGGATACACGGGGACGCCCGCTTCCTGAAGTTGACGCCGGGCTTTATCGTAGGTCAGCTTGCTGAACGTGTCGATGCCGGAACTGAGCAGGACGATCGCCTTGCGCCCTTCGATTTTCGACATGCGATCGGCCGTATCACAGACAGCGTCGAACATGTTGCTCTCGGAGAATCCGGGAATTCGAAGCCGCTGCAGCGCTTCGGCGATTCGATTTTTGTCGTTGGTGAAGTCACTGAGGATCTCGGGTTTCAGATCGTACGCGATGATGGCCAGGTAATCGTCCGGACTCAGGGTATTGACGAAGCCGTATGCGGCAGTCAGCGTCTGATACCACCCGTAGCTCCAGAACGACTGGAACCGGTTGCTGAACTCGATCACCATGGCGATCGTCATGGGAGCCTTGCCGATGGTAACTTTCTTGATGGTCTGCGGCACGCCGTCCTCGAGAACGCGGAAAGACTTCTCCGGGATATTCGGAATGAACGCGTTATGGTTGTCGAGCACGGCTACATCGACGTTGACGATATTCGATTCGGCCTTGAACTCGACGTCGCCCGACGTGTCGATTTTGTTTTTCGGACTCAGCTTCGATGGAATGGGGGCGGCATCGCTGTTGGGGGCAGGCGTGGAGGCGTCCGGCTCGGCGCCCGGTTTTGGCTTCGGTTTGGCTACGGTCTCGCTACCCGGCGAACCCGGACCCTCCTGCGCCCAGGCGCCAGCAAACAGCGCGAGCGCCGCGACCCAAATGACGATCACAGATTTCATGAGCTGATTCCCACTTCAAGATGATATTAGAGGATCGAAGGGAAGGACGCGCTGCCGGCGGAGCCGGTTTCCGCTTCCGGCCGTGCGCTGCCGGCGGGGATCGAGCGCCGCTATTGTTCCCACGGGCTGCGGTCCGAGCCGTGCTTCTTCATGTACACCTGAAACTTTTTCCGCGCGCGCTGCAGTTTGTACTCTTTCCAGCGACGGTCGAGATCGAAGCTGAAACCGCCCGCTCCCGCCACTCTGGGCCGTGCCGCCTTGCGCGCGCCAAACTGGAATCTGATGAACAAAAACCCGAACAGCATGCCGCCCAGGTGCGCGAGATTGCTGATTGGGCTTTCCGTGTTAAATGAGCTCAAAAACGCTATGGCGCCGAAGATCATCACCATGTATTTGGCTTTGATCGGGAAAAGAAAGCTCATCAGAACGGTCTGGTTCGGAAACAGCATTCCGTAGGCGAGCAGGAGGCCGAAAATCGCGCCGGAAGCTCCGAGGACGATCTGCAGCGGATTGCCGAAAGGAGTCATGTTGACGGCCACGACGCACAAGCCCGCGCCGATGCCGCAGACGAAGTAGTACTGCAGAAAGCGCTTCGTGCCCCACGTATCCTCGATCGGCGCTCCGAACATCCACAGCATCAGCATGTTGAACACGATGTGCCAGATGCTCGAGAGGCTGTGCAGGAACATGTACGTCACCAGCTGCCATATCTCGAACCGGTGAACCACTTCCCAGGGGACAAGAGCGAACGAGCGGAATATCGGCTCGTTGGCCATCATGGAGCCGAAGAAATAGATGAGGTAAATAGCGACGTTCGCGATGATCAGCCACTTCACGCCGCGCGGAAAAGACCAGTAAAACAGAGAACTGCTGCCTCGAAACCGCGTGTCGTAGCGCATGACCCGGCGAATCCAGGTTCAGGATAGCAAACGCCTGAAACGCGCACAGCCGCCACCGGGGCGTTGTTGTGTGCGGTCCAGCAATCCGGATCAGGAATTCACGGCGGCCTGAATGTGCTCCGCGGCCCCGGAAGCCGTGGCTTTGCCCATCTGGCGAGCCTGCACGGAGCGGCCGAACCTGGCCAGACGCCACGACCCGTATTGCAGAGCGCCCGCCGCGGTGAGCCATACCTGCCAGTGCGAGAGCAGCCCGGAGGAAAAGACAAAGTCTCCCGCCCAGCCGAGATCTTGCCCGAGCCGCCAAATGCCGAAAGTGGCGCAACTGATCGCCGCCAGCGTCCCAAAAGTGCTGAGCACCAGGGCGGCGCGAGAGGTTCTGGCGGAACGGCGCGCTACGTTCGTTCCGCGTCTGAACCGGATTCTGACGATCATCGGGTTCGCTTCAGATTTTATTCTGCCGGATGCGATGGCCCGGGCGCCATATCTCTTCTGGCCGCCGCAGAGTTACAAACGCGTCCGGCGCAAGGCCCTGCTGATAAATTAGCTGTGCTACTTCAACAGACCTGAACCGCTGCGCGGCGAGGATATGCAAACAATGAAAAAGCTCAGAACAGCAATTTTCGGGACCGGCTTTATGGGCCGGGTGCACACGGAGGGCGTGCGCCGTCTCGGCAACGTCGAGGTGGCCGCGATTGCGGGATCGACAGCCGACAAGGCGCGAAAATTCGCCGACGAAGTTGGAGTGGACCGGTCGACCGGCGACTACCACGAACTGCTGGCGGATCCCTCGATCGACGCGGTTCACGTTTGCACTCCGAACGCGCTGCATTTCCCGATGTCGAAAGCGGCGATGGAAGCGGGCAAGCACGTTCTCTGCGAGAAGCCGCTGGCGATGTCGACAGCCGAGGCCCAGGAGATGGTCCGCCTCGCGCGCGAAAAGAATCTGGCCAACTGTACATTCCACAATCTTCGGTATTATCCGCAGGTGCAGAATATGCGCCGCATGCGCGAGGCCGGCGATCTGGGGGAGATCTATGCCGTGCAGGGCACCTATTCGCAGGACTGGCTGCTCTACGATACGGATTTCAACTGGCGCATCGAATCCGATATGAACGGCCGCTCGCGCGCGTTTGCGGATATCGGCACGCACTGGTGCGACATGGTGGAGCACATCACCGGCCTGCGCGTCACGTCTCTCTGCGCCGATCTGCAGACGTTCCACAAGACCCGGAAGAAGCCGAAGGGATCGATTGAAACGTTCTCAGGCAAGACACTCCAGCCCTCCGACTACACGGAGATTCCAATCGATACGGAAGACTTCGGGGCTGTGCTGCTTCGGCTGGGCGAAAAGACGCGCGGAGCCATGACGGTGAGCCAGATCTCCGCCGGCAGGAAGAACCGTTTATTCGTCGAAATCTACGGCACAAAGGCCTCGGTTGCATGGAATCAGGAGTCGCCGGACGAATTGTGGATCGGTGAGCGCAACACGCCGAACCGGATTGTCGTGAAAGACCCGTCGCTGCTCGCGGAAAAAGCCCGGAGCTACGCCGACTTGCCGGGCGGACACAGCGAAGGCTACGACGATACGTTCAAGCAGGTGTTCCGGCGTTTCTACCGGACGGTTGCGGACCGCCATGCGCCGGTGGAGTATCCGACATTCGAGGACGGCCTGCGGCAATTGCGGATTCTCGAGACGGTGCTCGAAAGTTCAGCGAAGCACGCCTGGGCCGACGTGAAATAGCCGCGGGGCGCCAGCGAGAAATGGATCAGGGCGTTGTGCCCGTCGTCTCGCGTCATCCGCACAAAGGCCGGGGCACGCCCGGCAATCGCCGGAATCGTCCGTCTCATCGTTTTCTGCCCTCCGGTTTCGCGTGCTCCGGGCAAGCCGTTGCCGTGAAGCGCCCGCGCGTCCGGCTTGCGTCCCACGCGACGGACTGCACGGCAGGCCCCACCCGCAGTACGGTACCGACGTAGTCCGGGAGGTAGCCCGGCCCCCGTCATACGCTCATTCCAGAACGAAATGAAACGTCTCCTGTCACTTCTCGCCATCGCCGTTTCTTTTTACGGCGCGCCGGTTTTTGCCCGGGACTCGCCGGAAGTGTTTCCGGTCTACGTCGATGTCTCGGCTTCATCGGCTGCCGAAAAGGCGGATGTATACAGTTCGGTCGAGCGCGAACTGCGGAAACTGGAAGATGTACGAATCGTCGATTCCCGCGCCGACGCGGTGTTCACTCTGGAAGTGATCGTGAACGACATTGAGGCAAACGGCCGAACCATTGGCAACACGGTCTCGATGGTGATGACGATGGAGATTCCCGAAGGATGGCTGGCGCCCGCAGCGAACGATTTGTTCAAAGCGCTGGGTTCAAGTCCGCGGCTCTATGAAGACGCGCTGCTCGAACACGATGGAGCCGGCAATCTGGACAGGATATGCAAAGACATCGTCGCCACATTCAATACCAGAGAGTTGAACTCCTGGCGGAAGATCATGGCGTCCGTCCATGCGGATACAGGCCGTTAGGATCGCTCAGAAGCGCATGCCGCCGGTGCACATCAATACTTCGCCGGTGATGAAGTCGCTCAGCGGCGAACAGAAAAACAAGACCGGCCCGGCCGCATCCTCCGGCGTTCCCGCGCGGCCGAGCGGACTCGCCGCAATCACCTTTTCGATCACCGCGGGCTGGACGCCGATTTTGATCTCGTGCCCCTTCATGTCGATCTTCGATTCGTTCGTCAGCGGTTGAACGAGCCGCGTTTCGATCAGACCGAACCCGACCGCGTTCACGTTTACGTTGTAGCGCCCCCATTCCTTCGCCAGCGTTCGCGTAAGCCCGATGACCGCCGCCTTGCCCGACGAATAACCCGCCTGGCCCGGACTACCGTCCGTGGCGGAAATCGAGGTGATGTTTACGACTTTGCGATACACGCGCCGGCCCTCGGCCGCTTCGCGCTTCGCCGAGTCACGAATATGGGCGGCGGCTGCCCGGAGCACCCTGAAAGGGGCGGTCACATGAATATCGAGCATGGCCTGAAACTGCTCATCTGTAGTCTTCTGGATCACGTTGTCCCACGTGTATCCGGCGTTGTTGACGACGATATCGAGGCCGCCGAGATCGCGAATGGCGCGGTTCACGAGCTCCGGAGCGAATGCCGCGTCGGTAATGTCGCCGGCGATGTGCGCGGAGCGTCTTGCCACGCCTGCAATCTCGCCATGCGTTTCGGCCAGCGGTCCCGAATCGATATCGGTCACCATCACCGCCGCTCCGGCGCGGGCCAGACCGAGAGCGATGGCGCGTCCGATGCCTCGCGCCGCTCCGGTTATGAGCGCAACTTTCGAATCCAGACTGAACATGCGCCGAGTGTAGCGCGCGAGTGCTCGAGCTGCGCCTCCGCGCGGCGTCTGACGACTCAGGCGCGGAGACGAGTTCAGCCGGA
Source organism: Bryobacterales bacterium (assembly GCA_027450225.1). Taxonomy (GTDB): domain Bacteria; phylum Acidobacteriota; class Terriglobia; order Bryobacterales; family Bryobacteraceae; genus BOG-234. Next base: position 12,277 of record DAIDJK010000006.1, read on the forward strand.
GTGAGTTTTCAGGCCGCCGGCGGAATCGCGATCGAGCGTTTGTCGCGAAGGCCGTTCAGCGCCAGGCCGTAGCGGCCGCGCACGCCCGTCTTCTCGAAAATGTGCTTCAGGTGAATCTTCACCGTGCCGGTCTGAATGCCGAGACGCATCGCGATATCGCGATTGCGCAGGCCCTTCTCAACCAGTTCCACGATTTGCCTCTCGCGGGCGGTCAGCTGGGAACGCCGCGGCGCAAGCAACTGCTCGGTATCGCCGAAAATGCCATCCTCCATCCAGGAGTTGCCCTCCGCTACTGCCCGCAGACACGCAACCAGCGTCTCGGCTTCGGAGGTACGGCGAACCAGACCGCGTACCCCTGCCTGCAGCAGACGCAACGCCTCCGATTCCGCGATCCCCACGCCCCACACCACGGTATTCGTCGGTATGTTCGAAGCGCCCACGCGGTGCTGCCACTCGATAATCGGGGTCATCCCGAGAGCTTTGTCGAGCAGGATCACAGCGGGATTCAGGGTCTTCGCCAGCTCGAAGGCCGCCTGCAGGCTGCACACCGCGCCCGCGAACCGCAAATCTGCACAATTGTTGAGCAGCGAGCGGATGCCCTCTATCGACACCGGCTGGGTGTCACAGATAAGAATCGATTTAGCAGTACCTTGTTCGGTCATTCACTCAACCTTCCACCAGTCCTATCGGCGGAAAACTGCCAAAGGTTTAGTGCCAGGGGGCAGTGAATATCTCACTTTTGTAATGGAGGAGGTCCGCCCGGACCGGAGGCCGCCGCCACCGGGCGGACCGGGCTGGCGAGATCACGCGAGCCAATCAGATCCGCGCTGGACCCGGCCGTATCCCCGTGCTGCGGCAGGGTAATTTTTTTGTTGCCCCGCCCGTCTTTCCGAAGGACACTGAAATTGCAAACCGCTGCACCCGGATGTCACGCATTTTTAACCTGCGGCGCGCCGCTTTGGGGCAGAATCGCGAAAGCGGAAGACAGAAAAGAGGAATCTACAAAGTTGGATCGTAATGGAAGGAAGGGCTCGCTCGTTCTGGAACCCGTGGACCCCTGGTCTTCGCAGGATGCAAGCGAGCTTTTTGATGTCGCAAGCTGGGGCAAGGGTTACTTTTCGGTCAGCGGCGAGGGGCACGTTCTCGTTCACCCGGAAAAAGATCCGGCGCGAGCGATCGACCTGAAACAACTGGTCGACACGCTGGTCCTGCGCGGCATCTCGCTCCCCATCCTGGTCCGTTTCGCGGGCATCCTGAAGCACCGGCTTGGCGAATTGCACGATGCGTTCGACACCGCCATCCGCGAGCACAAATACAATGGCCGCTACTGCTGCGTGTACCCCATCAAAGTGAATCAGCAGCGCCAGGTGGTGGAAGAGGTTCTGGAATTCGGGCGGCCCTACAATTTCGGGCTCGAGGCGGGCTCGAAGCCGGAACTGCTCGCCGTGATGGCGCTCGCCGATAATGAAACGCCGATCGTCTGCAACGGCTTCAAGGATGACGAGTACATCGAAATGGCGATGCTGGCGCAGAAAGTCGGGCGCCGCATTATCCCCGTCGTCGAGAAGTACACCGAGCTTGAGCTGATCGCGAAATATTCCGAGCGCGTCGGCGTTCGTCCCACCATCGGCATTCGCGCCAAGCTCGCAAGCCGCGGCTCCGGGCGGTGGAAGTCCTCCGGCGGCTACCGTTCCAAATTCGGACTCAGCACCACTGAAGTAATGCGGGCCCTCAATGAGCTCAAGACGCGCGGCATGGCGGACTGCCTGCAGTTGTTGCATTTCCATCTCGGCAGCCAGATCACGAATATCCGTCAGATCAAGGGCGCGGTGAATGAGGCTGCCCGGCTTTACGCGGAACTCTGGCGGGCCGGCGCAACCGGGCTCAACTATCTGGATGTCGGCGGCGGTCTCGGCATCGATTACGACGGTTCGCAGACGGATTTCGAATCGAGCGTGAATTACACGCTGCAGGAATACGCGAACGACGTCATCTACCACGTGCAGAACGTGTGCGACGAATCTTCCGTCCCGCACCCCACGATCATCACGGAGAGCGGCCGCGCCATTGCGGCGTATCACAGCGCGCTGGTATTCAATGTCCTGGGCGTGTCCGGCCTTGGCGACGAGGAAGCGCCCCAGGAGCTTCCTCCTGATCCGGAGCAGCCGTTGATCGACCTGCAGGAGACGTACCGTTCGGTGAACGCGCGCAACCTGCTTGAGAGCTATCACGATGCCCAGCAGGCGCTCGACGCCGCGCTGAACCTTTTCAGCCTCGGTTATCTGCCGCTCGACCAGCGATGCATCGCCGAAAATCTGTTCTGGGCCATCTGCCGGAAGATCCAGAAGCTCGCCCGGGAGCTTGAGTACTTCCCGGAAGAACTGGAGGGCCTCGATGCGATGCTTTCGGACACATACTTCTGCAATTTTTCGTTGTTCCAGAGCATGCCGGACAGCTGGGCAATCAAGCAGCTCTTCCCGATTCTGCCGATTCACCGGCTGAATGAAAAGCCGTCACACCATGCCGTGCTTGGCGACATCACGTGCGATTCCGACGGCAAGGTCGATCAGTTCATCGACCGCCGGGATGTGAAGCGTACCCTGCCGCTGCACGATTTCAACGGCAAAGATTATTATCTGGGCGCATTTCTGGTCGGCGCCTATCAGGAGATCCTCGGCGATCTGCACAATCTGTTCGGCGATACGAATGCCGTTCACGTTCGCCTCAGCCCCTCGGGCGAAGTGATGCTGGACGAAGTCATCAAGGGCGATACGGTGCGCGAGGTCCTCGATTACGTCCAGTTCAAAACGGATTCACTGATCGCGCGACTGCGCCGCAGCGTCGAGGCCGGCGTCCGCGAAGGGCGCCTCACCTATGAAGAATCCGGACGCCTGCTGCGGTTTTACGAAGAGGGCCTCCACGGCTACACGTATCTGGAAGATCCTCACGATCGCTGATACGCTCCGGCTTTGCAGCGGCGCCCCCTGTCGCTGCCCGATCGATTCCTGATCAGACGCTTACCGGCTGGGCCTGCGCCGCCACCCGCGCGGCGCGCATCCGGTGGGCCGACTGCATCTTGTGCTCGTACATCCGCAGATCGGCCGCGTTCCGCAGTCGCTCGGCGTCATCACCGTCTTCGGGATACAACGCCACCCCGACGCTCACCGAAGGCGAGAGCCGGACGCCGTTGATTTCAATCTCCCCGGCGGCAATCGCCAGAAGCCGCTCCGCGATTTCGAGAGCCCGGTTGCGGCCGCCAATGCGCGGCAGCAGGGCGAAGAACTCGTCGCCGCCCACCCGCGCCAGCATGTCGCTGCGCCTCATTGCCGCGCTGAACCGGCGGGAGATCTCGCGCAACACCTCATCGCCCACAGCGTGGCCAAACAGGTCGTTCACTTGCTTGAAACCATCGAGATCGAGAGCAAGGACGGCAAGCGGCTGACCTTCGCGCCTGGCTTCCTCGAGAGCCAGACGGAATCGCTCCTCGAGGCAACGCCGGTTGGGCAGGCGCGTCAACGGGTCGGACAGAGACTGCTCGATCAGCCGTTCATGCAGATCTCGGTGCTCCAGAGCAAGCAGGGCGCACTCGCGGCACACCCGGACCACTTCGTTCTCGATTTCAAGGCGCGGACTGCGGCGGAAATGCAGGACAGCGCGAATCCGGCCGGAGTTCGATTCCGCCGTCACCACGCCGCCGGCCGTGCCGGAGCCTTCGCAACATCCAATCTCGAGCGTTTCGCCGTCGACGCTCACGAGAATGCCTGGCTCGCAATCCGGGATAAATTCAGCGGCGAATCTCACGATCTCGGACAAGATCGTCTCGAGCGATTCATTCCGCCCAATCCGCTCCAGAATCGCGCTTCGTTCCGCCATGATCCGCGCAATGGCGTGTTCGCGGTCGAGGCTCGACTGAATCCAGCGGGTCTGCTCGCGCACCCGGCGGCGTAGTGTGAGCGCCCAGAGAACGCAGACGAGCGCCGCCCCCGCGACAGTCCCGCCCACCCACGCGATGCCGGTAACGGTAATTGCCGGGCCTGCATTGACGATTTTGATGTCGCCCGGCCCTCGCACCAGAAGTTCAATGGATTTGGGTTTTCGCGACACGTCCGTCAGAATGTGGCATACCCCTGTGATTTCCACGCGCGCGCCGGGACGCAGGAGCCGCGGCACGCGCTCCGCCGGCCCGGGTATCTCCGCGAGAAACTGGATTCCGCCGTCTTCGAGCGTGATCAGGGTTCGCCGCGCTACGTTGCCCGCTTCGAGAACCGTCGCGCTGGTGGTGACAAGGCGGTCGTCATCGATGCCGCTCAGCAGTTGCTTTGGCCAGCGGCGCACCGGCGGCGGCTCTTCGCCGCTGCCGATTTGTCGAATCACGGCCTGCCGCAGATTCGGGCTATAACCGCCAGCGGAAACAAAGCCCGTCGCTTCCACCTGAGCGCCAGGCCGGAGACTCACGTGAGATTCCGTTTCCACTCTCAGGGCATTCGGACCATCCTGCAGAACCACGTATTCGCCGATCCGATGCAGCGTGACAGTGCCCCTGACCCGCACCCGGTGCGACCAGTCCCGGTTCACTCCCCAGGCCATCAGGTCTCCGATGGGGGTAAGTTTCATCCCGAAAGGATCGGCCTCGGGCGGCTTCACCACAGACATCTCACGCGGATTATCGACAAAGACGTTCATTCCGAGCGCCTGTCGCTTCCTGTTGTAGACGATGCCCACGACGCCGCGGGCCGTAATCACCGCATCGACATAACGGATCGGATCCTCCCGGAAGTGAGAGAGAACCACTTCGACCGAACCCGAATTCCGGCTTTCCGTATCAAGCATGAGGAACGCCGCCGGATTGCTCTTCGATACATAACCGAGCGAGACGGCGCGCACCGTTCCGCGGATTTCCACATAAAGATTGTCGAGTTTGCCGCCGCTCAATTCGGATTGAGCGACAGGATGCGGTTTCGGAAGCGGCGCACGCCCCCTTCTGATGACCTTCGAGGCCTTGATGATGGGCGCAAACTCTCCTGCGTCCGGTGTCCCGGTCACCACCAGGTGATCGCCTGGCGCGACGTCCGTCATCCCGAGGCGGCCATCCGTCGCGATGTAGATGCCGTCCGTGTCGTCCTGGAGGGTAAAACCCCACGGCGTGGTCGCATACTGGGTGACCACCCCTTCAACAGTTACCGTGGATTCGGACTGACCCGCGCAGCCGGAGCAGTGCACGGCGGCGATGGGGATTATTGACTGGGCCGCCAGAGGCAAACAAGCCGTTGCCCAGGCAAAAGCCGCGATTGCCGCATACGTGCCCGGTGCCAACCCGCCGCTGTCGTCTCTGCTCTGCATCCGCGATGCCGCGCTTCGAGGCGCTGCAGTACGAATCGGCAAAACAGGGGGAGAACTTTAGAACCGGACCGAAAGCACTATGACGCAGCGGCTCTACGCCAGAACCGGATCGATCTTTTCGGAATCGATCCCGAGTTCCGCGATCGCCTTTACCGCTTTTTTCGCGTCAAACTTGCCGTCGCGCGCCAGCCGGGAAAGCGCTGCCGCCGCAATGGATTCCGCGGAGACTTCGAAGTGCTTCCGAAGAAATGCGCGATTGTCGCTTCGCCCGAAACCATCGGTCCCGAGCGTGACCATGCGGCCCGGCAGCCACGGCGCAATCTGGTCCTGCACCGCTTTCATATAATCGGACGCCGCGATAACAGGTCCTTCCGCCCGTTCGAGCACCTGCTGGATGTAAGGCTTCTTCGCGGGCTCGGCAGGGTGCAGCCGGTTCCAGCGATCCACCCGCAGCGCCTCGCGCCGAAGCTCGTTGTAGCTCGTCACGCTCCAGAGGTCCGCCGCGACGCTGTACTTCTCGGCGAGAATCGCCTGAGCTTTCAGCGCCTCCGTGAAGATCGACCCGCTGCCGAACAGTTGCACGCGTCCTTTCGGCTTTGCGATTTCCGACTTCCGGAACAGGTAAATCCCTTTGAGAATCCCCTCTTCGATGCCTTCCGGCATCTGCTCCTGCGGATATGCCTCGTTATAAAGGGTCAGGTAGTAAAAGAGGTCTTCGCGATTCTCGTACATGCGGCGAATACCATCGCGCACGATTACCGCGATCTCGTAGGCATAGGCCGGATCATAAGAAGCGAGAGTCGGTATCGTGCTCGCCAGAAGCAGCGAATGGCCGTCCTGATGTTGCAGTCCCTCGCCCGAAAGCGTGGTACGACCCGCGGTCCCCCCGAGCAGGAATCCCTTTCCGCGCGAATCGGCGAACGCCCATATCAGATCGCCCACGCGCTGGAAACCGAACATCGAATAGTAGATGTAGAACGGGATCATGTCCGCGCCGTAGTTGGCGTACGCAGTACCCGCCGCCGTGAACTCGGCCATGGAACCGGCCTCGGAGATCCCTTCCTCGAGAATCTGTCCGTCTTTGGCTTCCTTGTAATAGAGCAGGATGTCGGCGTCGTGCGGCTTGTAGAGCTGGCCGCCGCGCGCATAGATGCCGTACGTGCGGAACATCGACTCCATGCCGAAGGTTCGCGCTTCATCCGGTACGATCGGCACGATCCGTTTGCCGATATCCGGCAACTTCATCAGCTTGCTCAGGAGCCTGACAAAAGCCATCGTGGTCGAAGGGTGCGGCTCTTTGGAACCCTGCCGGAATTCGGCAATCACCTCGTCCGCCGGAGCTTTGGTCTGCGATGGCGCCGGTTTCCGCTCGGGCAGATAACCGCCAAGAATCCGCCGCCGCTCATGCATATACGCCATTTCGGGGCTGGAGTCCGGAGGACGATAAAACTCCAGCTTGTGCGCATGCTCGTCGGAGATCGGAATCTCGAACCGGGTGCGGAAGTATTCGATCGTCTTTTCGTTCGCCTTCTTCTGCTGGTGTGTCGGGTTGCGGGCCTCGAACATGTCGCCGAGACCGTAGCCCTTTACGGTCTTGGCCAGCACCACAGTCGGGCCGCCCTTGTGGTCGACAGCCGCCTTGTACGCCTGGTAAACCTTTACCGGATCATGGCCGCCGCGATGCAGACTCCCGATCTCGTCGTCGGTCATGTCCTCCACCAGCCGCGCCGTCTCCGGATAACGCCCAAAGAACTCCTTGCGCACGTACGCGCCGCCCTTGGCTTTGAACGCCTGATATTCGCCGTCGACGCATTCGTTCATCAGCTGGATCAGCCGCCCCGAAGTATCTTTCGCAAACAGCCGATCCCAGTCCGATCCCCAGAGACACTTGATCACGTTCCAGCCCGAGCCGCGGAACAGACTTTCGAGTTCCTGCACGATCTTGCCGTTGCCGCGTACCGGACCATCCAGCCGCTGCAGATTGCAGTTGACCACGAAGATCAGGTTGTCCAGCTTCTCCCGCACGGCTACGCCGATGGCGCCGGTCGATTCCGGCTCGTCCATCTCGCCATCGCCCAGGAACGCCCACACCTTGCGCGGAGTTTCAGGCAGGATGCCGCGGGCCTCAAGGTACTTCATGAACCGCGCGTTGTAAATCGAATTGATCGGCGCAAGGCCCATCGAAACCGTGGGGAACTGCCAGAACTCCTTCATCAGCCACGGATGCGGATAGGACGAAAGTCCCGGCGTGTCCCGGAGTTCGTGCCGGAAATTGCTCAGGTACTCGTGACTCAGCCGCCCTTCCACGAACGCCCGCGCGTAAACGCCTGGCGACGCATGGCCTTGAAAATAAACGAGATCGCCCGGCTGATCGCCATAGCTGGCGTGGAAGAAATGGTTGAAGCCGACCTCGAGCAGCGTGGCCAGAGACGCATACGTCGAAATGTGTCCGCCAATGCCGTCGTCCAGCTTGTTCTGGTGGGACACCATCGCCAGAGCGTTCCAGCGGACCAGGCTTTTAATGCGCCGCTCCAGCGCGCGATCGCCCGGATACGGAACTTCCATATCCGGCGTGATCGTATTGACGTAATCCGTAGTTGTCCGGAACGGAACCGCGACGCCGTTTTCGCGGGCGCGGTCGGTCAGCCGGTCGAGCAGGAAGTTGACCCGGTCAGGTCCGGCTTCCTCAACGATCTGGTCGAGAGCTTCGAGCCATTCCGCGGTTTCTCGCGGGTCGAGATCGACCTTGCGTTCGGCAAGTTGCTGATGCATGGGTGAAACCACATTATAGGTGATGGGCCAAATCGGACTGGTTCTTTACGGACTGTGAACAGCCATGTGCGATATCCGTAACCAGTTCCATGGCCTGTTTTGTGACCCGGACCCCCGCAAGGCCCTGTAAAGCCGCCAAAAGACGGCAATAATTAACGTTGAGCGCGCAGCTTTACCCCGAGGCGCGCCATAAACAACGCATGCAAACTGTTCTCGTTACCGGCGGTTCCGGCTTTTTCGGAGGAATACTCAAGCGGAAGCTTCTCGATCAGGGCGTCCGCGTGGTCAATATCGATCTTCAAAAGGACGAGGACCGCCATGAAGCGCTCACGTCCGTTCAGGGCGACATCCGTAACAAAACCCTGATGAACCGGCTTTATGCCGAAAACAAGTTCGACGCCGTCTTTCACTGCGCCGCCATGCTGGCGCACGCCGTGAAGGACAAGGATTTTCTCTGGACGTCCAACGTGGACGGAACCCGGGTCGTAGCCGAAGGCGCCCGGAAGGCGGGCGTCTCGAACGTGGTTTTCACGTCCTCGAATTGCCTTTGGGGCCGCGGATTCACCCATGCGCTCACCGAAGACGAGCCGCCGGCGCCCATCGAAATCTACGGCCAGTCGAAGTGGGAAGGCGAAAAGATCCTCAATGAGTACAACAAGGATCTGAACGTCATCAACATTCGCTGCCCAACCATCATCGATTTCGGCCGCCTCGGTTTGCTCGCCATTCTGTTCGAATTCATCGATGAAGGCCGCCGCGTCTGGACCGTCGGAGGAGGGAAGAACCGTTATCAGTTCATCTATGCCCAGGATCTGGCTGACGCCTGCATCCGTTCGGCCCGGCATTCGAGCTCAGAAACATTGAACATCGGTTCGGACGACGTGAAATCGATGGCCGAAATCTATCAGTACGTGATCGAGAAGGCGGGAACGGGCGCCAGAGTGGCGGCCCTGCCGAAAGATACGACGCTGTTCGGCATGAGAGTGGCGCACCACCTGAAGATCTCGCCGCTGGGGCCGTACCACTACAAGATGATCGCCGAGAACTTCATGTTCGACACCAGCCGTATCAAGGAACGGCTCGGATGGCAGCCGACTTTGACCAACGAGGAGATGCTCTACCGGGCGTATCAGTACTACCAGAAAAACCGGCGCGAGATTGAATCCCGGACCGATGTCTCCGCGCACAAGCAGGCGGCGAAGATGGGCGTGATCCGGCTGCTCAAGTGGGTCAGCTGACGCGCGGCGCACCGCTGAAACACGATCGGCTCCCGGGCGCGGCTGGCTGGATCGCCGCGTGGGAGCCGAAATCAGACGTCGGAAATTACTTTTAAATCTGCTCGAGTTCCTGGGTATTGAAGAAGTACTTCAGTTCCTGCTCGGCGGTTTCCGGCGCATCCGATCCGTGGATCGCGTTCCGCTCGATGCTCTCGGCATAGAGTTTGCGGATGGTGCCCTCGGCGGCGTTGGCGGGATTGGTCGCGCCCATCACTTCGCGCAGTTTCTTCACCGCGTCTTCGCGCTCGAGCGCCATCACGATAACCGGGCCTTCGGTCATGAATTTGACCAGACTCCCGAAGAACGGCCGCTCCCGATGTACGGCGTAAAAGCCTTCCGCCTGCCGCTGGCTGAGGCGCACCATGCGCGCCGCTACGATGCGGAATCCGTTCTCTTCGAGAAGCGCCAGTATTTTTCCGGCTTTGCCCGACGCAACGGCGTCCGGTTTGATGATGGAGAAAGTTTTTTGAGGCATTAACCTTTT
>DAIDJK010000007.1 GCA_027450225.1 Bryobacterales bacterium
CCGGCATGGCTTCGAAACGATCCAGCATCTTCCTCGGCGCACGCGGATAATCGAATTCCCCGACGTACCATTTGCCGGGTTCGGGAGGACCATCGACGACGCGCGCCGCAAGCGGCGCGGCGATGCCGATGAAAGCGACGATCGGAAGCACCCGGCACAACGGAGCGCCTGAAATGCGGCGGCCCGGCCTCCACAGGTTGAGTTCGCGCCAGCAATCGATCAGCACGAGCGCAATGGGACCGATGACGACAGCCTCATAGTGCGGGTAATACGCGTGGTGCAGCAGATGCAGCCCGAAGATCGCCGCGAAAAGCAGCAGGGCCGCCCGCACGCCGCGCAAGCGCACGGCGGAGGGCAGGGCGAACAGCAAGGGCGTGAGCGCGACGCCGATGTAGAAGGCCCAGAAGCGCCTGACTTTTCCAATCGCCGTGGCGATAAAGCCGACCACGCTCCGGCCACGCCGCCATAAATCGACCTGCCGGGCGTATTCGTTCCGGAGGTCCGGGAAATCAAAGTTGGCGTGGATGGCCTGCGGCTGGAAATAGAAGCCCTGCGGCACCCCGAACATCTTCTGCTGCGCGAGGTAACCGGGAAGCAGGGGATTGCCGGTTACCTTTTCGTTGTAATAGCCGTTCATCACGGCAGCGACGACTACACACGCCGCCGCGCCGGCAAGCACGCGAACGGGAAAAGCGCGCCTCGATCGAACGAACGGCCACAGGATCCACCCCATGGCGAGCAGAACAAACGGAATCGCTTCCACGGGTCTGCTGTCGGCGGCGACGATGAACCCGAGCGCGAACAGAAGACCGTCGCTGAGCTTTGGAGAGCGCCGGAGACGAGGCATGACGCCCCACATCAGCAGCCCGCCGATGGCCGTGACGGAGCCGCCCCAGTAAGAGTTGGTCCAGTAACTCATCACGCCTGCAAACAGCGCAAAATAAAGGGCCGCGCGGAACGCCCATCGCGGCGGAACCCACGCTTTCAGGGACCAGAACAGAAGAGCGCACAGAGCGCCCATCTCCATCAGGACTCCGGCCCAGGCGCTGTGGAGCAGCAGAATGCCGAGCGCGAGGCCGAGTCCCTGCGCCGGAGGATAGACGGATTGTCGCGCGGGGCGGGGAAGAACGTATTGCTCTTCGAGCGGATCGCCGGGCGCGAGCGGCGGGTTCGCGAGACGGAAATGGGCGAACGTATCGCCCTGCAGAATGAAACTGTGTTCGTCGTGAAATTGCGGCCGCGGCTCGGGATAGATGGGAAGCAGTGCCAGCCGCAACAAGATGGGGAGCGCGGCGAGGAGAACGTAAGCGAACGCCCGGCGGCTGGCGATCCGATCCAGCCGGCGGCCGACCAGGCGAGCGGGACGCGCGAGAAAGCCGGGCCAGAGCAGAACGATCGCGAACAGCGCGGCAAGCGCAGCCAGTTCGACCAGACGGTCGGGATAAAGCTGCGATCCGATCTCGAATCTCATTGCGCCGCTTCGCCGCCCGCAGATGCCGGACTGCTGCCCGAAGCCATGAAGCTGTCGCACGGCGCCGCGCGCGGAGGTTCGCTGTCGGCGTCCACCTGCCAGCACTGGCGGCCTGGGAAGCGGCGCAGCAGCGCGCGGTCCGATTCTTCTCCGAGGTCGCGGGCCACCACCACTTTGCTCGCGGCCGGATCGCGATCGTTGACGATCCAGTCCTCGTCGGGATCGTGATCCTGCGACAAGTGCACCAGCAGCAGGACCCGCCCCGGCATTTCGTCGAAGCGATCGAGCATCCTGCGCGCCTCGTGCGGGTAATAGAATTCGTCCCCGTACCATTTGTAGCGATCCGGCGGGCCGCCGATGACGCGCCCGAACAGAGGAACCACCATGCCGATGACTGCCACCGCGGGCAGCACGCGGCAGATCATGGCGCCAGAGAACGGCTGGTCGCCGCGCCAGATGCTCAGTCCTCGCCACGCTTGAATCAACAGAAGCGCAATTGCGCCGAGCACCGTGGCTTCATAGTGCGGGTAATAAGAGTGATAGAGCAGGTGAATCCCGAAAAACAGGGCAGCGAAGAATAACGCGACTCCGGTCCCGCGCGACCGCAAAACGCCGGGAAGCGCGAACAGCAGGGGCGTAAGCGCCACCCCGATATAGAAAGCCCATGCCCGCCTCACCTTGCCCACGGCCGCCATGAGGAAGCCGCTGACCGAACGGCCACGCCGCCACAGCCCGAGTTGCCGCAGGTATTCGTTGCGGATGTCCGGGAAATCGCAGGTGGCGCACCGCACGGGATGCTGGAAATAGAAATTCTGCGGCACGCCATAAGCTTTTTGCTGCGCGATATAGCCGGGCTCCAGAGGATTGCCAGTGACTTTCCAGTCGTAATAAAGGTTGAGCAGGGTGCCAAGGACGACAACGGCCGCCGCTGCGGCGATTACCTGCAAAGGAAACCCCCTGCGAGCCTGGACGAAAGGGCGCAATATCCAGGCCGTGGCCAACAGCGCAAAGAGGATCGATTCCACGGGCCTGCTATCGATGGCGATGAGGCAGCCGAGCGCGAACAGCAACCCGTCGATGAGCTTCGGATCGCGCCGGAGCCGCGGCATGGCTCCCCACATCAGCAGACCTCCGATGGCGTTCACCGGTCCGGCGAAGAAGCCATTGGTCCAGTAGCTCGTGACGCCGAGAAACAGGGCAAAATACAGCGCGGCCCGAAACGCCCAGCGCGGAGGCGTCCACTGGCGCATGGACCAGAACAGCAGCGGACAGAGAATGGACATCTCCAGGAGGACGCCCGCCCACACGCTGTGCAGAAGCAGAATTCCGGCCGCGAGCGCCAGTGCCTGCGCCGGCGGGTAGACGGATTGCCGGGTAGGTCTCGAGAGCACATACTGTTGCTCGATGGGGTCGCCGCGCTGAAGCGGCGGGTTCGTCGCCTCGAAATCCGCAAAGGTCTCGGCCTGCACCATATAGGCGAGTTCGTCGTGCGCCTGGGGATGCGGCGGAGGATAAATCGGCAGCAGTGCAAGGCGAAAAGCGGCGGGCAGCACGAACAGCAGGATGTATGGCGCCACCGGCCGCGCGGAAAAACGATCCAGCCAGGCGCTGACCCGGCGCGTGATGCCGAGCAGAAACGAAGGGCGCAGGAATACGGTGGCAAGCAGAATCAGCAGGGCGGCAAGTTCGATGAACCGCACAGGGTGAAGCTGGGTGCCAATCTCCATTCGCATCGCAAGTCAGGTTCTCCGGTGCGGCTCACGGGAAGGCTGCGCCGTCGATTCGAAGATCAGCGTCTGGTCCGGTTCGCCCAGTTCCAGGCTGTTTCGACGATGGTCTCGATGCTCGAAAATTCCGGGCGCCAGCCGAGCCGCTCTTGTAGTTTCGTCGAATCCGCGACCAGAAGGGGCGGATCGCCCTCGCGGCGAGGGCCAATCACGTGCGGCACCTTACGTCCCGTAACCGCTTCGACCGCGTTCAGTACTTCTTTCACTGAAAAGCCGTGGCCCGTACCAACGTTAAAGACGTCGGAATCACCGCCCGCAAGGAGCTTTTCGACCGCGACGATGTGCGCGCGGGCGAGGTCCGTCACGTGAATGTAATCGCGAATGCAGGTGCCATCGGGCGTGGGGTAATCGTCGCCGAACAGTTTCACCGGTTCGCCGGTCTGAATGGCGCGGAACAGAAGCGGGATGAGGTGTGTTTCCGGTTCGTGATCTTCGCCCGCGCGGCCGTTCGGGTCCGCCCCCGAAGCATTGAAATAACGCAGGCGCATGCTGCGCACGCCGTGAATTAAATCGAACCAGTGGAGCAGCTTCTCCACCATTACCTTCGATTCGCCGTACGCGTTGACGGGCGCAAAGGGCTCGGTTTCGGGGATCGGAACACGGGCGGGCATTCCGTAAACCGCCGCTGTGGATGAGAAAACGATGTTCTTCACGTTCGCCTTCCGCATTGCGGTGAGCAGCGACAGCGATCCACAGGTGTTGTTCTCGAAATAGATTTCGGGAACTTTCATGGATTCGCCTACCGCGATGTAGGCGGCGAAATGAATCACGGCGTCACACGGCTTTTCCATCATCAGCCGCGCCATTCCTTCCGTATCGTGAATGTCGATGACGTGAAGGCGCTGCGGATCGACGGCTTCCCGATGACCGCGCGAAAGGTTATCGGCCACGACGACGTCGTAACCTGCGTCGAGGAGTTGAAGCGTGGTGTTCGATCCGATATATCCGGCGCCGCCGGTGACGAGAATGCGCCTGTTGTGAGGGCTCAAGACCCGATTGTAGTAACATGGCGCTCGAATGCAAACAGGCGCGCAGCTGTTTGTGAGAGCCATGCAACAGTTGCGGCTCGACACGCTTTTTACTCTCGTCGGCGACCACCTGAATGACGTTCTTCGCGCCGCGGCGGATGCGGGCATACGGATCGTGGACATGCGGCATGAATCCGCCGTGACGCACGCCGCCGATGCTTACGCGCGGGCGACGCGCAAGCCTGCCATATCGCTCGTGACCGGCGGACCGGGACATACCAATTCGCTTACCGGGATTGCGACGGCGTATCTGAACCTGAGCCCGATCATCGCCGTGAGCGGAAGCCGCGCCAATGCGCTGGCGGACCGGGGGGCGTTTCAGGACATCGATCAGATGGGGATGGCGCGTCCGGTGGTGAAGTGGGCAGCCGAGCCGCACAGCGCCGGTCAGATTCCGTTCTATCTTTCGCGGGCGTACGCCGAAGCCGGTGCGGGCCGCAAGGGGCCGGTGCACCTGACCATTCCCACTGACCTTTTCAGCGCGACGGCGCAGTCCCCGTCGCAGGCGGCGTTCCCGGTTGAGGAGTTGCGTGCGGAGCCGGACGAAGAATCCGTCTCACGGTCGATCGAGTTGATGCGCGAGGCGCAAAGGCCC
>DAIDJK010000008.1 GCA_027450225.1 Bryobacterales bacterium
GGAGCTGAATCTCCCGCGCGCCATCATGACGGAAAAAGCGTACCCGGAAGACGAGGAAGTCGTCACCACCACCGTCAACGCGGGCGGCGCGCCCGGCGTCTCGAACGAGATCGTGCATGAGCAGCGCTTCGGCGAGCGCAACCAGATCGAAGTCTCCGTTCCCATCGATTTCGTTCATCCGCAGCCGGGCCTCTGGTATGGCGGGTTCGGCGACGTCGGGCTTGGACTCAAGCGCGTCCTCTTCGCCAACAACGGCGCGGACGGCGACATCCTCAGCGTGCAGAGCGGCGTCATCTTTCCCAGCGGCAGCCGCATTCATGGCCTTGGCTCTGGCGTCTTTGAATTCGAAGAATTCGCCTCGTTCGGGCAGATACTCCCCTGGAATTCGTTCTTCCAGCTGCAGGCCGGCGCGGACCTGCCCGTCGATACGAAAGTCGCCCCGCAGTCCACGTTCTTTCGCGCCGCGGTCGGAAAAAACATCTGGCAGGATCACTATCTCGGCCGCTGGTGGACGCCCATAGTGGAGTTGCTTGGTTCGCGCGATGTGACGGGAACCGCGGCGACCGATTTCGACGTGATGCCCGAGGTGGAGGTCACGCTCAGCGCGCGCCAGCACATCCGCGCGGATCTCGGTTACTCCATCCCCGCGGCTAACACGCAGGGCAGACATCCGCAACTCATGTTCTACGTTCTGTGGGACTGGCAGGACGGCAAGCTGACGGAGGGATGGTAATGATTTCCCGGGCAGCTGTTCTTTTCGCCGCGGGCGCCTCGCTTCTGGCTGCCCGCGATGGCAAGCCGCCGCGCTTCCAGACTTCGGACCGCTGCATCGCCTGCCACAACGGCCTGATTACCCCAACCGGCCGGGACGTTTCCATAGGTTTCGAGTGGCGCGCCAGCATCATGGCGAATTCTTCGCGCGATCCTTACTGGCAGGCGAGCGCGCGCCGCGAAACCATCGACCACGCCATCGTCCGCGCGGACGTGGAGGACGAATGCTCCGTGTGCCACATGCCCATCACCCGCTATCTCGCGAAACAGCAGGGAGATAAGGGGCAGATCTTTACCCACATTCCTTTCGACACCGAGAAGCGGTCGGGCCGGGAAGCCGAGGACGGCGTCGATTGCTCCGTCTGTCATCAGATCAGCAGCCAGAAGCTTGGGACGCGCGAGAGCTATAACGGCGGCTTTGTGCTCGAACCGCTTGAATCACCCAACATACGCGCCGAATATGGACCTTTCACGGTTCAAAAGGGGCAGCAGCGCATCATGCAAAGCTCCACTGCCGGGTTTCAGCCAAATGAAAACACGGACCACATTCGCAAGTCGGAGCTGTGCGCCACCTGTCACACGCTCTTCACCACGGCCTATGGCCCGAACGGCGAAAAGATCGGCTCGCTGCCCGAACAAATGCCCTATCCCGAGTGGCTCGCCAGCGGCTACCGAACCACGAAGACCTGCCAGGATTGCCATATGCCGCAGGCCGGCGAACCGGTCCCCATCACGCGCGTGTTCGGCGTTCCGCGCGATGGCATGAAGCGGCACGTCTTCGTCGCGGCCAATTTCTTCATGCAGCGGATGCTGAACCGCTATCGCGACGACCTCGACGTAGCCGCCCAGCCAACGGAACTCGAGTACGCCTCCCAGTACACGATTCAATATCTGCAAACCCAGGCCGCAACCATATCCCTCGAGAACCTCCAGACCGGCGGCGGCCATCTCACCGCGGACGTCGTGGTGCGGAACAGGAACGGCCACAAGTTGCCGACGGCATTTCCCTCGCGCCGCGCATGGGTGCGCTTCGCCGTGCTCGACCGGGATGGCCGCGCGGTCTTCGAATCCGGCGCCGTGCGCCCGGATGGCTCAATCGTCGGCAACGATAACGACGACGACAAGAAGAAATACGAGCCGTATTACAGCGAGATCACCAGCCCGGATCAGGTGGAAATCTTCGAAGATATCCTCGGCGACGAGAAAGGCCAGGTGACCACTGGCCTGCTGGAAGGCGTACGCTACCTGAAAGATTCCCGCCTGCTGCCGCGCGGCTTCGACAAGACGAAAGTCAGCCCCGATATCGCCGTGGTCGGCAACGCCGCTGCGGATTCCAACTTCACCGGCGGCCAGGCTCGCGTGCGCTACTCGGTCAGCACCGGCGCCGCGCAGGGGCCGTTTCACGTGGAAGCCGAACTGTGGTATCAGCCGATCGGCTATCGCTGGGCCAACAATCTGAAGCCTTACGATAACGAGCCCGAGCCGGCTCGCTTCAACGCTTATTACGATGCAATGGGCCAGGCGACTTTCCAGGTGATCGCCCGGACGTCAGCCAGCCGTTAGGCGAGAGATGGCGAAGAGCGCTTGCTAAGGAATGCGCGTCAGCTCTTCCCGATACAGGGGATTGGCAGGAAATTCCCGCGCCAGAAAGGCAAGATACTGCTTCGCGAGGGCCGGCTGATGATCGCGCAAGGCGGCTACGGCCAGCAGCATCCGCGCATACGGCGCCAGATAATGTCCCTTGAGAGCTGTCAGCCGCAGCTTCTCGAGCCCGGTCTGGCGGTCCGTCTGCGAACCGGTCACATGAAGAAACCAGCGGACCGGCGCTGGTTTCAGGCTCAGTAGATAGTTTTCGAGGGCTACTGCGATCCAGGCGTCGTAACAGGAGGGATGGGCCGCAAGCAGTCTGGCGGCTTCTTCGCGGGATTCCCTGATCTCGGAAAGCGCGGTGAGTTCGCGCTTCTCAATCAGCGCGAGGTAATCGGCGTGCAATCCGAGGCGGAACGTAGTCGCCAGCATGGCGTTCGGGTCGGGTGGCGATTTCTCGAGCCCGGACTGCGCCAGTTGCGCGGTTTTTGTGAGAGCCGCTTCGAACCGCTGCGTCGCCGCGGGGTCCGCCGGCAGGGGAGTCGCGGAACTCAGAAAATTCCGTTCTTTCAGCGCGAATTCCGAGCGGAGGATGTTCAGGCGTTCGAACTCTCCGAACAGCCAGGCCGCCGCATCCGAAACCGTACCGAAGGGATCGCCCGGATGCTCGCGTTCGTAGCGGGCAAAGGTCTGGTGCGCCGCGTCGAACTCCAGGTTGTACATCTGGCGGTACCCGCTGTCCAGCAGGGAGTCGGACGCCATCAGGGCGCCGGGCAGCATCCACAGGGCTGCCGCCATCATGAAGAGTCGACGTGGCTTCACGGATTCGCCGCTACATCTTTAAACGGCCCCTCTCCATGGCTCGTTGCCAGGCAAAATTCCTGGAACCCGTTTCCTTGCAGAGCCCGTCCAGCGCTTAGTAAGATTACTTCCACTCCCGGGGATGGGCGCACGTCCGCGCACCACGGTGCAGATGGGGGCGTCGCGGACCTGAGATCATCAACAGCAGATCCCTTTCGCAGCGGGATGCGCTGGTTCGCTGGCAGGAGAAGGCATGTTCGAAGCTGACGTTTTCGTAATCGGCGGCGGACCCGCTGGCCTGGCCGCGGCAATTGCGGCGCGGCGCCGCGGACTGAGCGTCATCGTAGGGGATGGAAACACTCCGCCCATCGACAAGGCGTGTGGAGAGGGCCTGATGCCGGATTCCCGCCGCTCGGCCGAGCGCATCGGCGTCCACATTCCGCGCTCGCTGGGATTCGAATATCGCGGCGTCCGCTTCCACGGCGAGGGCCGAAATGTGCAGGCCGATTTCCCCAACGGTTGCGGCATCGGCGTGCGCCGAACGGCGCTGCACGATTTGCTGATTGACACCGCCATGGAGGCGGGCGTCGAGTTGCGATGGGGCATGCCGGTCTCCCGCATGGATCGCGTGAAAGCGCGCTGGACCGTTGGCGCGGATGGAACGGCTTCGCGGGTTCGCAACGAGGCGGGTCTCGGCCAGACCACTTCGCAGTCGCGCCGCTTTGCCCGCAGGAAGCATTTCGCGCGGGCTCCCTGGACGGACTCGATGGAAATCTACTGGGGCAACGGCTGCCAGATCTACGCGACGCCCGTCGGCGGCGAAGAAGTTTGCATCGCGCTCATCTCTCGCGAACCGGGGCTGCGGATCGACGAAGCGATCGAACGCAATTTTCCCGAGCTTGGGGACCGGCTCGCCGGCGCGCCCGTTTCGAGCGCCGAACGCGGCGGCGTCACAGTGACGCGGGCGCTGCGGCATGTGGCGCGCGGCAATGTGGCGCTGATCGGCGACGCTTCCGGTTCAGTGGACGCCATTACCGGCGAAGGGATCTGCCTGAGCTTCAAACAGGCCGCCATTCTGGCCGACGCCATGGCTCGCGGCGATCTCTCGATCTATGACCGCGCGCATCCGCAACTGGCGCGGAAGCCCCATCTGATGGCGAAGATTATGCTGATGCTCGATCGCAGCCGGGTGATCCGGCGCATGAGTCTGGGGGCTATGTCGATGCAGCCCTGGACATTTCGAACCCTTTTGGCGGTGCATGTCGCATGAGAACAGCTTTAGCCATACTTCTTGCCTGCTCGGCTTCGGCTTTTGGCGCGCAGTACACGCTGGACCTGACGCCGGCGAACACGAAGATCGACTGGACGCTGAGTGATGTCCTGCACACGGTGCAGGGCACTTTCAAACTGAAGAGCGGGACCGTGACTGTGGATCCCGCGACCGGAAAAGCATCGGGGCGCATCGTGGTGGATGTCGCGAGCGGCGAGAGCGGCAGCGGAACACGGGACAGGCGGATGCATACCAACGTGCTCGAATCCCGGAAATATCCCGATGCCGTATTCGTGCCCGACCATATCGAAGGCAAGCTGGCGATTCCCGGCACATCCGACGTGAAACTCCACGGGACGTTTACCATCCACGGCGCTTCGCATGAGTTAAATATGGATGCGAAAACGGATGCGACGGACAGCTCGATGAAGGCGACGCTGACGTTCGATATCCCTTATGTGGCCTGGGGGATGAAAGACCCGAGCAACTTCCTTCTGAAAGTGGGCAAGACGGTCTCCATGAAGGTGGAGACCAGCGCTCCGCTGACGAAGCAGTAAAAGGCGAAAATCGGCGCCAGTGGGCCCCCGGTGGAACTCGCACGAGGGCGGCGCTCCGGAAGACGCGTGCGTGCGAAGGGACCGGGGCGTCCTGGAGTATTGCCGGGCATCAGACGGAAACACCTCGCCGCCGGTAATACCGAAACAGTAGTATTGCTCGAAAATCGCTAAAGGAACGACGCCCGGGGCCGATATGTACCCAGGAAGGAGTTCCAAATGCAGATTTCACCTGTTTCCAGTGCAGCGCCCACAGCCAGCACGCAGATCGTTCAGGCGGCGGCGAAAAGCGCCTCCTCCGCTTCCGCCGATACCGTTCAGCTCAGCCAGGCGGCCCAGGCCCACATATCGGGCGGCGGCGACGTCGATCACGACGGCGACTCCCACTAAACAACGGCCAATAGGCAATACCAGTCCGGTCTGGAGTCAGGGCGTGAAGTCAACGTGCCTTTGGCCCCGGACCGGAATACGTGACATTCACAGGCTGGCGCGCAAACTGTCGCCGACAACAGAATCGCCCGGCGGAACGATTGTCACAAGCTGCGAAGTCCGCAGTGTTTCATCCTGTCTCGCCAGCCGCGAACAGCAGGACTTTAACTGGCGGCGAGATCGGCTGGATCGAATCAGGCCTTTGGCTTGTAGGCGACGCAGTCGATCTCGATTTTAATCTGCGCGGCGAAACCACACACGATGGTGGTTCGCGCCGGTTTGTGCTCTCCGAAGAATTCCGCGTAAACCTCGTTCATCTTCGCGAACTCCGCGCCATCCGCCATATAGACGCCGACCCGGACCACGTCGGCCATGGACGCCCCGGCGCCTTCCAGAATCCTTTTAATATTGTTCAGCGCCAGCCGGGTTTCGTGCTGGATGTCGCCGGTGGAAAGCTGGTCGGTTGCCGTATCCACGGGGACCTGCCCGGCGACAAACAGGAAATCGCCGGCGCGTACCACGGGTGAATAAGGGCCGCGCGGCGTGGGTACGCCCGGCGGGGTGAGTCTCTCGATTCCGCTCAATGTCCCTCCTCTTCGAGCATGCGCTCGACTTCGATGGCCGCCATGCAACCCGCGCCAGAGGCGGTGATGGCCTGCCGGTAAACACGGTCCTGCACGTCGCCGGCGTGAAAGACGCCTTTGATGTTGGTTCGCGCGCCGCCATGCGAAACGATATAGCCGTCTTCGTCCAGATCCAGCTGGCCGCGGAAGACGGCGGTATTCGGAATGTGGCCGATGGCGATGAACAGGCCATCCACATCGCGCTGCCAGGTCTCGCCGGTAGCGAGATTCCTGAGGCGAACGCCGGTGACGATGTTCTGGTGGACGTCGTAGACTTCGTCCACCGCGGTGTTCATGACGAACTCGATTTTCGGATTTTTGCGGGCGCGTTCGAGCATGATCTTCGAGGCGCGGAACGCATCCCGGCGATGCACGAGGGCGACTTCGCGGCCGAAGCGGGTGAGGAAGTTCGCTTCTTCCATGGCCGAATCGCCGCCGCCGACCACCATGATTTTTTTGTCGCGATAGAAGAACCCGTCGCAGGTGGCGCAGGAGCTGACGCCGTGGCCGATGAGACGCTGCTCGGAGGGCAGACCGAGCCAGCGGGCGCGCGCGCCGGAAGCGACGATGAGCGTGCGGGTCTGGATCCATTCGCCTTCGATGCTGAGGCGGAACGGGCGCTTCGAGAGATCGGCCTCGACGATTTCGCCATCGCGATACACGGCGCCGAAACGTTCGGCCTGCATCTTCATGTTCTCGACGAGATCGGGGCCGTTGATGCCCTCGGGAAAGCCGGGGAAATTCTCGACCTCGGTAGTGAGCGAAAGCTGGCCGCCCGCCTCCCGCCCTTTAACGACAAGGGGTTGCAGATTCGCGCGGGCAGTATATATCGCCGCCGTGTTGCCGGCGCAGCCGGAACCGACGATCACAACGTTGTGCATGGGGTAAAGTACCGAGCCTATCAGATGCCTGGAAGCGGTTCGGTGATGCCGGGGGCGGGGTTGCCGGTGGGCACGACAGCGCCGGAGCAGCGCGAACACCGGCGGCCGGTGGTTCGGGGCGGCGTTCCGAGTATGGAGCCGGAACGTCGGGTTGATGGGGCGAAGATGGGTCCTGTTGAGGAACCGTAATGCGCTGAGCCGAAAGGCGTGGCGCCTCCAGTTGGGTTCGTTCGGTAATTTTGCTGAAAACGCATTGCGGCTCTCGCGCAAATCGCTCCTGAACCATGGTGGCACGCGGTGCAGGCGGCCACGCGAGCGAAATCGTCCGATGAGCCTGAAAACAGCGCTTCCCGCTGCGACAAACCACTGTGACCGGCGATTACGACCGCTTCGCCTTCGGCGCAACGGGCGTGCTGCTAGCGGCGCGACTGCGACAGGTGGCGGGGCGACAATAGCTTCGTTCGGTAATTATGCTGAAGTGTACGCAATTTGTCTCGCCACGTGTGTTTAGAGGTAGATGAAAGTACCGCTTTGATAACAGAGCAAATATAAAACGCTGTCAATGTTGCAGTTCGCTATTATTTGTGGTAGGAGGTCTGCAATAGTGCTAGAATCAAGATGTGGCTGTCTCCCCCAACGCCGTCGCGAACGCTTTTTTGCGGATTGCTAGCGAGCATGGCAAGAAGTTGACCAACATGCAGGTCCAAAAGTTAGTCTTCATGGCGCAGGGGTACTCGCTCGCTCTTCTGGATCGCTGTATTTTCGAGAAAAATATTCATGCCTGGCAATGGGGTCCGGTTGTGCCAAGCCTGTACAAAGCACTCCAGCCGTATGGCTCCGGCCAAGTCACCCAAGAACTTAAAGCGGCCGACTCCGTTTTACGCGATTCCGAAGAGTCTGGCGTCCTCAAGGGCGTCTGGGATGCATACGGGCACTACTCCGGCAGCCAGCTATCAGAAATCACGCATCGGCCGGGCTCGCCATGGAAGAAAACTTGGGATCGGCAACCGTTCGGCGTTATAGACGTTGAAGACATTAAGTCCTATTACAAAAAGCTGGCTTCTAAGAATGGAAGGCAACGCCCGCTGAACTCGAAAGCCTAGTCCGAATTGCTGCCGCTCATGATCGCCCATTGCACGTCTCCGTTGCGGCAGAGATCGATTTAAGCCTCCCGCTCCAAACGCATAAGCAGATCGTAGAAATTCGCCGTATCTACCAAGAACTGAAGGAGGTCGGCGATAAACACGCACTCAGGGTGAGGTTTAGCTGGTGCATCTTTGGTCTGCTCTGCGTCTGGCTGGCGCTGGTCGTTGTGTGTGTATTTATGGCCGGATTCAAGACTCGGGGGTTTGTTCTGTCCGAGAAGGTGCTGATAACATTCATCACTTCGACGACGATAGATGTTATTGGAGTGTTCGGAATTGCTGCCAAATGGATTTACCCCAAACCCGTACAGGTTGACCTCCCTGCGGAGTCCGACACGCACAACGCAAGCTCAAACGACGAAGAAAGCATCGACGAAAACGCGGACGAAGAATCGTAGCGGCGAATTCACTTTCGTTAAACCCTGTTCATCTTCAAGTTGAGCCACTACCAAGCGTTGATCTGCCATGGTTTACAGCTTCCATTGGGTTCGTTCGGTAACTCGCTGGAAAACGCGAGCCGGCGCGCGGGGAACGGCTCCTGAAGCGATGATAACACGCCGCTGGGGCACCTGTTGCCGGAAGACCGTCCGATGCTCTTCAAAACGGCGCGGTTTTCCCATCTTGAAATCGTGTGACGGGCTATCGCGTCTGCGATGCGAATGCGGTGACCTGAAGATTATGATCGAGAATC
>DAIDJK010000009.1 GCA_027450225.1 Bryobacterales bacterium
AACTCGGCTACATGTTCCTCGGCGTCGGCGTCGGCGCATTCTCGGCCGGCATCTGGCACCTGATGACGCACGCTTTCTTCAAAGCGCTGCTCTTCCTCGGCGCAGGCAGCGTCATCCACGCCTGCCACGGCGAACAGGACATGCGTCACATGGGCGGCCTGCGCAAGTACGCTCCCATCACTTTCTGGACTCTGATCTGCGCCTCGCTGGCCATCTCCGGCATCCCGCCCTTCGCCGGTTTCTGGAGCAAGGATGCGATTCTCGCCGCTTCTTACGCGCATGCGCCCTGGATGTACTGGATCGGTACCATCACTGCCGGCATGACCGCGTTCTATATCTGGCGGGCCATGTTTATGACGTTCTTCGGCGAATACCGCGGGCATGCGCATCCGCACGAATCGCCGGTCTCCATGTGGGGACCGCTCGCCGTTCTCGCCGTGCTCTCCGTAATCGGCGGCTATGTCTTCAACGTCCCGAAGATTCTCGGTGAAATGTTCCCCATCGCGGAGGCCGTCGAAGTTCCATGGCTGGTTTACGTGTCGGTCGCCGCGGGCGTCGCAGGCATCGCGCTGTCCTATTACATGTACGTCGTCAGCATAGACGTGCCCGAAGTCATCACCAGACGCCTTGGCGCGCTTTACACGCTGGTCTATAACAAGTATTTCGTCGATGAGGTTTACGACGCCACCGTGGTCCATCCGCTCGTTGACGGCTCGCGGTCTGTCCTCTGGCACGGCGTCGATCAGGGCCTCATCGATGGCATCGTCAACGGCGTCGGCTACGAGTCGAAAGCCATCGGCGGCGTCCTTCGCCTGATTCAGTCCGGCAACATCCGTAGTTATGCAACCTGGGTTGTCCTCGGCTCGGTCGCGGTTGTCATCGCGCTCGGCATCGCGGGAGGTATCGGCCGGTGAATCTTCTCGACATCCTCATTGCCATCCCGGCAATCGGATTTCTTCTCGCGCTGGCGCTGCCGCGTTCGAACGATCGGCTCATTCGCCTGTTCACGCTGATCGTCTCGCTGGTTACATTCGCTGTTTCGCTCGGTCTCGTCTCCGGCTACCAGTTCGGCCAGACCGGCCGTCAGTTCGTCTCGGACGCCATCTGGATCTCCTCGCCCGAAATTCACTGGCACGTCGGCATCGACGGTTTGAGCCTCTGGCTCATCATTCTCTCCACCTTCCTTACGCCGATTTCGATTCTCATTTCCTGGCGTTACATCACCAGCCGCACGAAAGAGTTCTACGCCTTCCTGCTGTTGCTCGAATGCGGCCTCATCGGCGTCTTTGCCTCGTGGGATCTCTTCCTGTTTTATGTGTTCTGGGAAATCGTGCTCGTCCCGATGTACTTCCTCATCGGCATCTGGGGCCACGACCGCCGCATCTACGCCGCCGTCAAGTTCTTCCTCTATACGATGGCCGGCTCGGTTCTGATGCTCGCGGCCATCATTTACCTCTACACGCTTTCCGGCACGTTTGATTACGCGGCCATCCTCGATCAGCTGAATTCGGGCAGAATCGTCCTCGGCCATACGCAGGAAACACTGTTGTTCCTCGCCTTCTTCATTGCGTTCGCCATCAAAGTGCCTCTTTTCCCGCTGCACACGTGGCTGCCTGACGCGCACGTCGAAGCGCCTTCCGCCGGTTCCGTCATGCTGGCCAGCGTCATGCTGAAGATGGGAACGTACGGGCTGCTGCGCTTCTGCGTCCCCATGTTCCCCGCCGCCGCCCGCGAGAACGCTCCCTGGATCAACATTCTCGCCATCGTCGGCATCATCTACGGCGCGCTCGTCGCCATGGTACAGCCGAACATGAAGAAACTGGTGGCTTACTCTTCGGTCAGCCACCTCGGCTTTGTCGTCCTCGGCATCTTCTCGTTTACGCAGCTTGGCCTCGATGGCGCCGTCTACCAGATGCTGAATCACGGCATATCGACCGGCGCTCTCTTCGTTCTCGTCGGCTTCCTTTATGAGCGCCGCCATTCCCTCGCCATCTCCGATTACGGCGGCGTTGCGACCGTAGCTCCCTGGCTCTCCACCATCTTCCTCATCACCACTCTCGCCAGCATCGGTCTGCCGATGCTCAACAACTTCGTCGGCGAGTTCATGGTTCTTCAGGGCGCGGCGCAGGCCAATTTCACCTGGTCCATCTTCGCGGCCATCGGCGTCATCCTCTCCGCCTGCTACATGCTGTGGATGGTCCAGCGCGTCTTCTTCGGCTCCACCTCCGAAGAGGTGG
This sequence comes from Bryobacterales bacterium, assembly GCA_027450225.1. Classification (GTDB taxonomy): domain Bacteria; phylum Acidobacteriota; class Terriglobia; order Bryobacterales; family Bryobacteraceae; genus BOG-234. The sequence goes on from DAIDJK010000009.1 coordinate 2,238, forward strand.
CCCATCACATCCCGGATTTCAACGCCCGCGAGTGGGCCTGCGTGATCCCGCTGATCGCCATGATGCTCTGGATGGGCGTTTACAGCCAGAGCTTCATTCCACAAATCTCGGAAACCAACGCCCGCATCCTCGATACCAGCCGAATGAACGTACCTCTTCGCGTCTCCAACCCCGGAACGCTTGCCGCAAACCACGGAGGCTTCGGCCATGCCCGCTAATTACTTTCCCGCGGCGAACGACTATCTCCGCTTCGCTCCCGAGCTGATTCTGACCATCGGCGGAACGCTGATGATGATCCTCGACCCGCTGTTCGCGCGCAAGTTGCCGCGCATGTTCGGGCATCTTTCCATCCTGCTCCTGATCGTCGCCATCGCTGGCGCGGCGGGCGCCTACACCGTCCCCGGTCACGCCTTTTCAGATCTGCTCGTGGTCGATGGCTTCGCCACGTTTTTCCGCGTGCTCGTTCTTTCCATCGGCATCCTCGCCGTGCTGTCGAGTTACAAATATCTTGATCGGGAACGCGCCGAAACCGGCGAATACCACGCCCTGCTTCTCTTTTCGATCGTCGGCCAGTGCGTCATGGTTTCCGCCAACGATCTGATCATGATCTTCATCGGCCTCGAAATCTCTTCGATCGCCACCTACATCCTCGCCGGTTATCTTCGCGACGACAAGCGCAACAACGAAGCCGCCCTGAAATACTTCCTGCTCGGCTCCTTCGCCACCGGTTTCCTGCTGTACGGCATCGCCATCATCTACGGCATCACGGCCACCACCAAGCTCGATGAAATCCGCGGCGCGATTTCGAATCCCGCGACGCCGCTCGGCATGGTCGGCGTGGCCGCCGCGCTCATGATCGTCGGCCTCGGGTTCAAGATCTCGGGCGCCCCCTTTCAGATGTGGGCTCCGGACGTCTATCAGGGCGCTCCTGCCCCGGTCTCTGCTTTTATGGCCACAGGCCCCAAAGCCGCTGCGTTCGCCATCTTCCTGCGCATCTTCATGACGTCGTTCCAGCAGATCGCCGCCGATTGGGCGCCGTTCATCTGGATTTCAGCGCTGCTCTCCATGACCATCGGCAACTTCGCCGCGCTCACCCAGAACAATCTGAAGCGCATGCTCGCCTACAGCTCCATCGCGCACGCCGGTTACATTCTGGTTGCGCTCGCATCACGCTCGGGCGATGGTACCGCAGCCGCCATGTTCTACCTCGCCGCCTATGCGCTCATGAACATCGGGGCGTTCGCCGTCGTCATACACATTTCGGGCCGCGGTGAGCGTCACCTTCGCATCGAAGATCTCGCCGGCCTCGGCCAGCGGCAGCCTCTTACTGCCGCCATGCTCACCATCTTCCTTCTTTCGCTGATCGGCGTTCCGCTCACGGGCGGCTTCTTCGGCAAGTTTTACATCTTCCGCGCCGCGCTCGAGTCGAATCTCGTCTGGCTCACTGTACTCGGTCTGCTCAACAGCGCTGTGGCGGCTTATTACTACCTTCGCCTGCTCGTCGTTATGTACATGTATGAACCGGGCGAAGTGGCGAATTCACTCAGCTCTCCCGGTTTCGGTCTGAGCGCCGCTTTGATTCTGCCTGCAATCGGCACTTTCATTCTTGGAGTCGCGCCGAATGTCATTCTGAATTTCGCCCGTAACTCCTCATCGTTCGGAAAATAGCCGCCGCCAGCCCGTTGGCGCCATCTCTCGAAAGCGCGAATTTGCCTTCGCGCTTTTTTCTGTTCCTGACGCTTCCCGCTCTGCTACTCTGCACTCGAAGCAGTATCACTGCTGTGTGTGATCGAACATTGGTATCACACTAGCTTCACCCACTACGAAAGGAGAAGTGTGGATGCGAACTACACTCGTCGCGATATTTTCCATTGCTGCCGTCATTGCGCCTGCTTATGCCGCGGGCGGGGACGCCAAAACCGCCGATCGGCTCGATGAATCGGCAGACGTACTTCGGGATATGACTCATATGCAGGACAAGGGTGTTCCCCAGGACTTGCTCAATAAAGCTGAATGCATTGTGATTATCCCGGGTATGAAGAAGGCCGGGTTCATTGTGGGCGCTCAATACGGCGCCGGTTTCGCTGTCTGCCGGCGCAAGAGCGGTCACGGCTGGACCGCTCCCGCCGCTATTAAATCTATCGGGGGAAGCGTCGGATTTCAGATTGGCGGTTCCGAGCAGGACGTGGTGCTTCTCGTCATGAATGACGGCGGAATGAAGCACCTTCTGGAAGACAAGTTCACCATCGGCGGCGATGCGACTGCTTCCGCGGGTCCTGTCGGCCGCTCCGCGACCGCTCAAACGGATGCGGCGATGCATGCCCAAATGCTGTCCTACTCGCGTTCGCGCGGGTTGTTCGCCGGCATCTCGCTGAACGGCGCGACCATTCAGCCTGACAATGACTCCAACCATGACCTCTACGGCCGCGATATAACCAACCGCGAAGTGCTGACCGGCAGCGTCGCGGTGCCGGCTGCCGCCAAAAAGCTCGAAGCCGAGCTCAACCGCATTTCCTCGCGCCGCGGTTAGCGCGCGCTTCCTGCTTTTCGCGCCCGCGCGGAACCAAAGCCGCCGGGCGCTTTTCTTATGTTCTGAACTTTTCGTCGATCTCCACCTGATAGCCGCTCGCCAGGCGGTTGGTTTCATTGGCCATTCCCACCACGGCCATCAGCTCGGCGAACATCTCGTCCGTCATTCCCGCTTTGCGCGCGGAGGCTGTATGCGACGCGATGCAGTAGCCGCACTGGTTGGTGGCGCTCACCGCCACATAGATCAGTTCCTTGGTCAGCGCGTCGAGCGCCCCCGCCGCCATAATCTGCCGGATGCTCTCCCAGGTGCGCTTCAGCGTCGCGGGATCGTGCGCCAGCGCTTTCCAGAAGTTGTTGATCCAGTCCGTTTTTCGCGTGCGCATAATGTCGTCGTACACCGCGCGCACTTCCGCGTTCGCGTCTTCGTATTCGACCATTCCCAGCGTCGCCATCAGATGAACCCCTTTCTCGCCTGATCCTCCAGATCCAGCAGATAGCCCTTCTTCCCCACGTTCATCGCCGACGTGTCCCCCAGTTTCTCCGCGGCCCCCGCGGCTTCATGGATGTGCCCGCAGAAGAAGTATCGCGGCTGCTCGCGCTCGATGAACTCCCGCACCGCTGTGCTCCCGGCATGCCGCAAATTCGTGATGCGGTCGAGCATCGTCCCGCGCGGCGGCGCATGGCACACCGCCACCATCGGCTTCATGCCGTCAAATGCCCGCAGCTTTTCCGCGAGCTGTTCTTCGGAGTACTCGCCCGGCGTGTCGAACGGCGTCGGATTCGAATACCCGAGGCCGGTCACGTGAAAACCGCCCGCTTCGAAGGAGCGTTCATGCAAATCGTTCAACCCGAAACGCGCGCACAGATCCGCTGTCTGATTCGCTGTCTCGTGATTTCCCGGAATCACCCACACGCGGTCGCCGCGCTGTTTCAGAATCTCGCCCATCGCGTCCATCCCGCGGCTGAAGTTCACCAGATCTCCCGCGCAGATGTAATAGTCGGCTTCCGTCTTCATCAGGCGATCGAGCGCCTTCGCATCGCTGTGGATATCGGAAAAGATCAGCAGCTTCACACGTCCATGTTATGCGCCGGATTCTTTCTCCCGAAGCGGCGCATCCGCGGGACGCCGAATTCATGTAAACTAAACTCCGCTTGCGCCCCGTACGCGCCGCCATCGCCTCGCTAACCGTCTCCGCGGCCCTCCTGTTCGCCGCCGCGCCACGGCTGTATCTCGCTTCGCAGCCGGATCAGCTGGCGTTTCGCCGCTGGTTCACTTTTCTCGCCGAATCCCGGTATTACACGCACAAACCGCTGCGCGAAATCGATACCTGCGCGGCGCTCGTGCGCTGGTCGTTCCGGGAGGCTCTGCTGCCGCACAACGCGCACTGGGCCAGAGCCACCGAATTGCCCCTGTTTCCGGCCATGCCTTCGGTGCAGGAGATTACCCCCGGCGATGTCTCGTTCCCGGACGCCACCGCCATTCAGCGCAACGAAACCTGGTTCGTCTCGCGCGATCTGTCGAGCGCGCAGCCTGGGGATCTGCTTTTCTTCAAAACCGGTCCGGCCGCTCCGGAGCACGTCATGATCTATATCGGCCGCAGCCAGATCGTGCCCTCGGCGCGGCAGTGGATCGTCTACGTCAGCGATTCGGGCCGGAAAGTGGAGCGCGCCAGCGTCGAAGACACTCTCGCCTCGTGGCCTGCCGAATGGAAGGCCGCCCCGCGCAACAGCAGTTTCCTCGGCGTCTGGCGCTTCAACATCCTGCATGGGGCCGAATAGGCGTCAATCTTCCTTGTGTGGGGCGCCGTCCGGGTTCACTCCAATCTCCGTGTTCCGGCCGGACCTGGTTCGGACGTCGGCCTCGTAACTTACCGCCCCGCCCGCCATCACCTTCTCCACCTTGCGGATGGAGCCGCCCGAAGCGCGTTTCCGGAGCGCCTCGCGGGCGGCCGCGGGAAGAGTGTCGAGGCTTGTTTCTTCCTCCACTTCCGTGAGTGATCCATCGGCTGCAAAGGTCAAATCCCGACCTTTCCCATTGACTTTGGTCTCAACCTCGTAGGTCATCCGGCCGTGCTCCTTTTCCGAACTCGCGCCTGTTATGGTTGCATTCCCAATCTCCTTCCTGGCGGCAGCCTGTACCGCGGCAGGCAGGTCCTCGAACTTCATCTTTGTCTCGGCGGCCTGGGCGGCAAGCGTAACGGTCATCGTCAGCAGCAGTAATCTCATCTCAACCTCCGCTGGCGATTTTGCCAGCCGATTCTGAAGATTCGGTGCAAACGTCTTTACGTTCCGCCAGGCGGAATCCCGCCGCAGTGGTACCTCTCGGATATCATTGAATTGAGCAACTTTCCCCCCGTATGGAAGCGAAATCCGGCCCGCAGTCGGGCATTAATGCGTGGCTCGAAGAAGAGCTGATGCAGCAATATCGTCACGATCGCACGTCCGTCGATCCTGACTGGAAGCAGATCTTCGAACACAGCCCCGGAAACGGCTCGAACGGAGCGCCCTCGAATGGCGGCGCAAACGGTTCGGCGCGGAATGGGGGCAACGGCGTGTCGCAAGCGCTCGCGCCCGTTTCGTCTCTGGTCACCCGTCCGGCCGCCGAAGTCGAATTGAGTTCTTCTGAAGAGCTGATGCCGTTGCGCGGCGCCGCCGGGCGCATCGCGGAGAACATGGCGCTGAGCGTCACCATTCCGCTCGCCACTTCGCAGCGCATCATCCCCGTCAAAGTCATTGACGAGAATCGCCGGCTCATCAATCACCACCGGTCGCTGGTCGGCCGCAGCAAGGTTTCCTACACGCACGTCATCGGCTGGGCGATCGTCAAGGCCGTTGCGGCGAATCCCGGCCTCAACCATTCCTTCGCGCAGAACGGCGCGGGCGAAAACTTCCGCGTAGTGAAGAAGGAGATCAACTTTGGTCTCGCGGTCGATGTCGCGGGCAGGAACGGAGCCCGCAGCCTCGTTGTCCCGAACATAAAGAATGCCGGCGCGATGTCGTTCGAGCAGTATATGGCTGCGTTCGACGATCTGGTCTCGCGCGCCCGCACCAGCAAACTCACGCCCGCGGACTTTCAGGGCACCACGATTTCGCTCACCAACCCCGGAACGGTCGGCACCATGGCTTCCATGCCGCGCCTGATGACGGGGCAGGGCGCCATCATCGCCGTTGGCGCCATGGATTATCCGGCCGAGTACCGGGCCGTATCGCCGGATGTGATCGCCTCGCTCGGCATCGGCAAAGTGATGTCGGTCACCTGCACGTACGATCACCGCATCATCCAGGGCGCGGAATCGGGCATGTTCCTAGGCACGCTGCAGGCGCTGCTCGACGGCGAACAGAATTTTTACGACGAAATCTTCCACACGCTGCACGTCCCGTACGCGCCCGTGAAGTGGGAAGGCGACAAGACCCCCGCCATCGCTCCCGCCGCGCTCGAGCCTTCGCCCGAGATCGTGAAGGAGGCTGCGGTCACGCAGTTGATTCACGCCTATCGCGTGCGCGGCCATCTGATGGCGGATCTCGATCCGCTCGGCGGCGATCCGAAGTACAACGCCGAACTCGATCCGCTCAACTACGGCCTCACCATCTGGGATCTCGACCGCAATTTCTACGCGGGCACTCTCGCGCCGGCTTTTGGCGACCGCAAGATGGCTCCGCTGCGTGAAATGGTGGAACTGCTCCGCGCCACGTACTGCGGCAAAATCGGCGCCGAGTACATGTACATCCAGCGGCCCGAGGAAAAGCGCTGGCTGCAGGAGCGCATGGAACCGGCCCGCAACTCCTGGCCGCTCTCGAAGGAAGAAAAGCTCCGCATTCTGGACAACCTGCTGAGCGGCGAAGAATTCGAGCTCTTCCTCGACCGCCGTTTCATCGGCCAAAAGCGCTTCTCGCTCGAAGGCGCCGAGACCGCCATTCCGGTGCTTGCCGAACTCGCCAATCGCGCGGCGGAAACCAATGTGCATGAAGTTGTCATCGGCATGGCGCATCGCGGCCGCCTGAACGTGCTGGCGAACGTTGTCGGCAAGCCGCTCGGCCAGATCTTCTCGGAATTCGAAGGCAACATCGACCCGGCTTCCACGCAGGGCTCGGGCGACGTGAAGTATCACCTCGGCGCGAGCGGCATCCACAGTTCGCCCTCGGGCCGCGAAATTGTCGTTTCGCTCGCCTCGAACCCCAGCCATCTCGAAGCCGTCAATCCGGTGGTCGAAGGCATGGTCCGCGCCAAGCAGGAGCGCCTTGGCGACAAGGAACGCGCCCGCGTGATCCCGGTCCTGATTCACGGCGACGCTGCGTTCGCCGGGCAGGGCGTAGTCGCTGAAACGCTGAACCTGTCGCAGCTCGAAGGCTATGCCACCGGCGGCACCGTCCATCTCGTCATCAACAACCAGATCGGCTTCACCACGCTTCCCACCGATTCGCGCTCCACGCTGTACGCGACCGACATCGCCCGCATGGTGGACGCCCCCATTTTCCATGTCAACGGCGACGACCCGGAAGCCGCCATCCGCGCTCTGCAACTGGCCTTCGATTACCGGCAGCAGTTCAAGCGCGACGTGGTGATCGACATGGTCTGCTATCGCCGCAACGGGCATAACGAGACCGACGATCCGGCTTATACGCAGCCGATCATGTATCGCCGCATCCAGCAGACGCCATCCGTTGCGGTGCAGTATGGCGAGAAGCTGATGACCGAGAAGCTCATCAGCGCGACGGAAGTCCAGTCGCGGCGTAAAAAGGTTTCCGACCGTCTGAATGCCGCGTTCGATGCCAACAAGGCCGCCGGCAAATGGGTGTTGCAGCCCGTGATGACGCCGCCGCGCCCGAATTCGACCACCTCCATCACGCCCGAGATGCTCGAGCGCGTCGTCGATGGCATCACTTACCTGCCGGGCTCTTTCCACGCGCATCCCAAGCTGCTGTCGGGTTTCCTCGCAAAGCGGCGCGAAACCTTCACGAAGCGCGGGCCGATCGACTGGGCTTATGCCGAAGCCATCGCCTTCGGCAGCCTTGTGGTCGAAGGCACCCCGGTGCGGCTCTCCGGACAGGATTCCGGCCGCGGTACGTTCAGCCAGCGGCATCTGGCTTTTTACGACTACGAAGACGGCCACCGATATATCCCGCTCCAACACCTCGATCCGAAGCAGGCGCCGTTTTACGTTTACGACAGTTCGCTGAGCGAATTCGGCGTGCTCGGTTTCGAGTACGGCTACAGCGTGGCGGAGCCGCAGACGCTCACGCTCTGGGAAGCCCAGTTCGGCGATTTCTCGAACGGCGCCCAGATCATCATCGACCAGTTCATTACCACCGCCGAGCAGAAGTGGGCTCAGATGAGCGGCCTGGTGATGCTGCTCCCCCACGGCTATGAAGGGCAGGGACCGGAGCACTCCTCGGGGCGCATGGAACGGTTCCTGACGCTCTGCGCGGAGAACAATATTCGCGTCGCCAACTGCACCACCCCGGCTCAGTACTTCCACATTCTTCGCCGCCAGACCGTGCTGCCGCTGAAGCCGCTCGTCATCTTCACCCCGAAGAGCCTGCTGCGTTCCGCCAAAGCCGTCTCGTCGTTCGAGGAACTGACCCACGGCGTATTCCGTGAAGTGATCGGCGATAACCTGGACCCCTCGCGCGTGCGCAAGCTGGTCTTCTGCTCGGGCAAGGTCTATTACGATCTGCTCACCGCCCGCGACGCCCGCAAGATCGAAGACGTCGCGCTGATCCGCGTGGAAGAGCTTTATCCCTTCCCGGACCGGCAGGTGGCCGACGTGCTCGCCCGTTATCACCCGAACGCTCACATCGTCTGGTGCCAGGAAGATCCGCGCAATATGGGCGCGTGGCGATTCGTCTCCGGCCGCTTCAAGGATCTTGGGCGCAGGGCGGAATACGTCGGCCGTCCCTATACCGCGAGCCCGGCCGCGGGCTCCGCGAAACGCCATGCTGAAGAGCAGGCGCGCCTGGTCGCCGAAGCTCTGGCGTAAGAGGAATTGCTGACAGCCGGCCGCATCATGGCGCTCGACCTTGGCCGCAAGCGTATCGGCCTTGCCATCAGCGACGAACTCGGCATCACCGCGCAGGGTCTCGACACGCTCATCCGCACCGGCCGCCGCGATGACATCGAGGCGCTGCGCAAACTCGCCGCCGCGCGCGGCGTCTCCACGTTCCTCATCGGCGACCCGCTTCACATGAGCGGCGAACAGAGCCGCCAGGGCGAATACACGCGTGACTTCGCCCGCGAACTCGAACGCAAAACCGGCATTCCCGTCGTCTTCCGGGACGAACGCTGGACCAGCCGCGAAGCCGAGCGTACGCTGCGCGGTTCCGGCATCGCGAACGACCGGCGCAAACCCGCCATCGATCGCCTCTCGGCCGTGATTCTGCTGCAAAGCTACCTCGATGCGGAGAGCCGGCAGTGAGATTCCTGTTCCGCCTTTTCGCGCTTGCGGTGATTGCCGCCCTGGTTGCGGGCGGATATATCTTCTACCGGCTCAATCAGCCGTACCAGGGCTTCAGCGAGCCCGTGTTCGTCGAGTTCCCGCGCGGCACCTCAACGGAAGCCATGGCCTCCACGCTCGCCTCAAAGGGAGTGGTGGAGAACCGCTGGCTGTTCCTGGCCGCCCGCGCCCTGCATCGCGGCACGAACCTGCAGGCCGGCGAATACCAGTTCGCCAAAGCCGCCTCGCCGCTCGAAATCTTCAGCCGCATCGCCCGCGGCGATATCTACTACATGGAACTCCTCATCCCGGAGGGGTACAACATGTTCGACATCGCCGAAGCCGTATCGAAACTCGGTACGATGACGGCGCGCCAGTTTCTCGCGGCGGCGCGCAATCCGGCGCTCATCCGCGATCTCGATCCCAGGGCCGCCACGCTCGAAGGCTATCTGTTCCCGAACAAGTACCGCGTCTATCGCCGCACCACGGCACAGCAGATCTGCCGCATGATGACGCAGGAATTCCGCCAGCAGTGGACCGCTCTGAACCCGCACGCGAACGTGCACGACACCATCACGCTCGCGTCGCTCGTTGAGCGCGAAGCGAAGCTGCCGCAGGAGCGCCCGCTGGTGGCCTCCGTTTTCCGCAACCGTCTGCGCATCGGCATGCGGCTCGATTGCGATCCCACTACGGTCTACGCGGCGCTGCTCGATGGCCGCTACCGGGGCACCATCTATCGTTCCGATCTCGAACGCCCGAACGAGTACAACACCTACCAGCACTCCGGACTTCCGCCCGGCCCGATCGCCAACCCTGGACTCGGTTCCATCAAAGCCGCGCTCAACACCCCGGCTACCGGTTACCTGTATTTCGTCGCCAAGGCCGATGGTTCCGGCGGCCACAACTTCGCCGATTCGCTCAGCCAGCACGAAGCGAATGTCGCCGTCTACCAGCGCAATCTGAAGCGCGCGAACTGAAGAAGCCTCAGGTCAGCAAATCCGCCGACCGGCTTCGCACGCATTCCGCCGCAAACAGAAACATCCCCGCCGACCACGCCTGATCCCGCACCCCCATCGGCTCTCCGGTCTGGCCGTGGTGCCATTCGTTGAACTCGCCGCGCTCATTCAGGTCCGCCAGCGCCGCCAGCGCGCGCCCGGCTTCCTCGAACCGCTCCGCCTTCACCAGCGCCGCCACATAAAACCCACCGATGAACGGCCACACTCCGCCGTTATGGTAGTGATCCGGGACGTTGAGCATTCCGTAGTAGTCTCGCCAGTCCGGATCGCCCGGCCGCACCGGCGGCGCGAGACTGACGCACGGCCACCGATCCAGCCTGTGGCGCGCGATCAGATCCAGAATGATCCCGGTTTGGGTTCGATCGGCAACTCCGGCGAGAATTGCGAGCAGGTTGCCCAGCGTATCGAACCATTCGCCTACGGCGCGAAACCCGAGCCAGGGAAGGTAATAGCGTTCATCCCGCAGATGGCGCTTCGGCGGAATCCAGCGCTTGCGGCCGAGCGAATCGCGGTCCTTCCGGCTCTCCGTGCTGAACGTGTGGGAGATGTGCGGCAGCAGATCGCCGTCCCCCTTGTACCACATCCATTCGTTGATGCGGGCCGCAACGCAGCCTGCGCGGGCCTCCAGATCGGCGTCACCCGTGATGCGCGCCGCTGCCCGCAGCGCCAGCACGTACAGGCAGTTCAGGTACAGCCCCTTGCCCCGCGTGCAGAACAAGTCCTGCCAGTCCGCGCTTTCCTGCATGCTGATCAGACCGCTCTGGTCCACGTCCTGGCATTCGTACCAGCGGAGAATCGCCGCCGTGGTTGCGGCGTCCGGCGCCACCAGCGAACTCCCGACAATCCACCACAAGCCCGCGTCGGCGTAGGCGCGGTAATTCGGCCGCCCGGTGGCGCAATCCACGTTGTTCGGAATCGCTCCGGTATCCGCCATCGCCCCGCGGAGCGTTGCAACGCTCTGACAACAAGCGGCTTTTAGACTTTTGGGTTCGTTCGGTAAACGCGCGCCGAGCAGCGTGATCATGCTGTCGCGCGCCCAGATCTGATGATGCCCCTCGCGCCTTCCGGACGCCTTCAGCCCGCCCGGACCTGCGCAACGCAGCAACGCTTCGACGGCGGCTTCCGAGACTTTCGCGAGATCAGCCAACAGTCATTTTAAGGCTGCGGGCGGCACTATCCTCCCGCTCCCGCCTTTTCCCGGGCTGGAAAATCGGTGCTCTCGTCGCGTTCCTCGATCATCTGGAACCTTCTCCAGTTCCCGATCGTGTCGCGAACCACGTCCGTCACGGCGGGAAAGTCAGGATGACCGGCCTGGACGATGAACATCGGCTTCTCGGCCCCTCGAATGTCGAGCACAGGCTCCGGCAGGTCCAGATCGTACATCATGTAGACGTAGCCGCCCAGAGCCACGAAGCCTTCGTCGATCAGAACCGCGCGGATGGACGCGGGCGCGCTGTAGCGGAACAACTGCAAACTGCCCATCCCCGCCTTCAACCCGTTCGGCATCACCTCGTTCTTCAGCTTCGAGAACCGGTTCGCCACAATACGATCCACCTGATGCTGATTCCCGAGCCAGCGCGGGAAATCGACCTGGCCCAGATAAAGCTCCACGTTGATTCCGGCGTCCAGCAGCAGTGCGAGGATTTCCTTCGACTTCTCGCCGCTGAACTGAATCACCTTCGCCATGCGCGGCGGCTTTCCGGCCTCTTTCTGCGCTTTGATATAGCGGCGTATTCTGGCGGCCAGCTCACCGTTGTTTCTCGCCGTCAGCACATTCGGAATACGCGGAGACGGCTCCGGCAGAAGAGCCGGCACGGCCCAGCCGCACTGCTCGAAGGCCCGCACATGCCCGATCAATTCCTGGGCATACACGCCATCCGCGATCGCGTCCGGATCGAAGTCGTATTTCACGCAGCGGTAATCGGCCACGTCGAAGGGCAACGGCTCCTGCTTGTGGATCATCATGATCACCGGGCGGCCGGCGCACTGTGCGATCGCCAGTTCGTAAAACACATTCGGATTGTGTCCGGTCAGCACGGCGATGCAGAGCTGCTCTTCGAGCACCGAGCGGATCACCTGATCGGAGATCTTCCCGGGCGTCAGATGATGATCGCCGCGAATGGGTTCGATTTGCGCCTCGCGCATCGCCGGCGCGATGATGTGCCGGAATACCTTGTCGGCATGGCTGCGCTCCGGTGAATCCTTCTCCCCGATGGGACTGATTACAAAGCATCGCCTCATTTCGTTTTCGCCGGTTGCCGCGCTACCGCCGGCGGCGCCATGACTATACCACGCGAGGTCCACAACGGTATTGCTGCGCAAATTCCGATTTTCGTCGTACAATTGCGAATTGGAGCGTTCCTGCGAAGCAGGTGGCGGCCCTTCATTTTTGATCCAACGCTCAAGAATGAGGGAGTCGGCTCAAGCAGCGCCTGTGCGCTAGTCCCCGCCGGTTGAAAAGCCGGTGGATGACTCCTGATGGCGCTCGGTTGATTCCCACCCTGTACAAACGGGGGTCAAAATCCGGGTTTGCTACGGCCCAGTGGTGCGCTCCATGTAAAAAAGGCGTTCCGGGTTTCCCCTGGAACGCCTGATTTTTTGCGAAATCGCGTTTTTTGCGAGTGGATTAACTTTGTGCGGCGGGAGTCTCTTCCGGCCGCACAATCCGGATGCTGCTCGCCGCGATCTTCCCGTTCCGGTCCATTCCAAGCTCGTAGGCCACTTTCGCGCCCGGTACCAGCTCCGTTGACTGCCCCTGATGCAGCCGCGAAATGTGGAAGAAGATGTCCTTGCCGCCGTTGTCCGGCCGAAGGAATCCAAACCCTTTTTCCTCGAAATACGTCATCACCGAACCGGTCTGTGGCGGAGCCGGTTCATCGCCCTCCGCAGCCTGCGAGGCGCTCTGCTGCGGACGGCTCGTCTTGTCTCCCACGCCCTGCTTCAGAAATGCCATATCCTCTTCGGTCAGCTCCGTGGGGCGCTGATCTTCAGCCGGCATTTTCAAATTCGGGTTCTTTTTGAGGGCGTCCTCAAAAAGACGTTTTTGTCTGGCGTTCAAGCTTTCTTCCTTGCTTCCCTTAGCCCTGCGCCGCCGCCGTCTTCGGCTTGCGCGCGCGTGAAGCCCGCTTCTCGGCCGGAGGCTGCCTGTCGCTCTTCTTCAGAGATCCGATCACCATGGGCGTCACGAACTTCTTTTCGCCGTGGTCGTCGAACTTGATCACAATACGCTCGTCCGTACTGGACATTACCGTTCCGAGACCAAACTTCTGGTGCTCGACCTGAGCCCCCTGGTTAAAATTCGCCATAACTTATTCTGGGATCACTCCTTGTAGGGTGTAGTCTGCTGCTGCGGGCCAATTCCCGCCCACTCGGGACGGCGCTGTGCGCGGCCGGGATTGCTTTGGTGGAGGGAAAGCTTGCAAATCTACTTCTTCATAGTACCATGGCAGAATCGGCGGTTTTCCCCGCGAAGGCGGCTGTGGGCCTCGGGCGGGCTCTTGTCTCAATACTCTGAAGACGCCTTCCGGCCGCCTCGCGAGCGTCCGCCCGCGCATTCACTCGATTCAAAGTTTTTATTCCGCCCTCCCTTCCGCCGCTCCGGCCTGCGTCCACGCTCTCTAATCCCTTCGTTTCCATAGCCTGCCTGGTCTGAAGCGAGGGCGGCCCGTTCGCGCCGCGCGTCCCGTTGTAGTACGTTACTCGACCGCGGCCGATTGGTTCTCCGGGCCTGCGATGGCATAATCGCTTCAGGCGCGAGTCGCTGCCGGCCGTTTCGGCAGACCACGTTCCGCGCTCTCCCCGTTTCTTCGCCACGCATCGGTGGCCAGGCCCCTGAGATTTCTGCACTCGCCCCGTCCCGGCTACGCGGATCGCCGCGCCGCCGCCACGCGTGCCAACCCCGTTTTCGAACCAGCGCCGCGCGCCTGTCTGAATCCGCGTTTCGCGCTGGCGGGCAGTTGCCGCCCGCGGGAATGAAACAGCCGGAAAGGCCCGCCTTTCCACACCAAACAGCCGGAAAGCTCCACCTTTCCGCATCAGGAGGAACTACTTATGCGCGCTTTGGGCGCGGCATACCTGCTCTTCGTGTCTTTCAGCGCCGCGCGCCTGTTCGCAGCGTCCGGCGCGCCGGACAATACTCGCTGGATCGTGGCCAACAACGCCGGGGTCGCGGCCATCCACGACCACCGCTTTGACGACGCGCTCCGCTCGTTTCGCGAATCCTGGCAGGACGCCGGCAATTCGACCGAACGCGCTACCGCCGCGTTTGGTCTGGGCCGCGCGTTCGAAAAAATGAACCGCCCCGCCGACGCCGCGCTCTGGTTTGAGCGTTCCGCCGCGGAGTGGCGCAACACTCCCGGCCGCGCCAATCAGTTCGCCGCCGCCTCGCACTCGCTCTTCTCCGCATACCGCAACGCCGGCGATTACCCTCGCGCCGAACAAGCGCTGCGTGACGGCCTCACAGGCCCGGTCGACGCCCCGCACCGCGCCATTCTCACCTCAGACCTGGCCGACCTGCTTCGCGAGGAGGGCCGCGTCTCCGAATCGCGTCCGCTCTTCGACGCCGTGCTGAAGGATTCGCCTTCGCCCATCCGCCAGATCGACGCGATCATCGGCCTCGCCGACCTCGATCGCCAGACTCGCCAGTGGGATTCCGCTCTGGCGCGCCTCGAATCCGCCGCTCGCATGGCCCGCGAAATCCATTCCGTCGAACTCGAAACTTTCGCTGTCCGCGGCATGGGCAACGCCTGGCTGGATTCCGGCAACATCGCGCAGGCCGAACCGCTGCTGCGCCGCGCCGTTGCGCTTTCTGAAACCATCGAACCGCCCGATCCCACCGAGACCGGCGACGCGCTCGCCTGCCTCGGCTTTTTATACCGCATGGAAGGCAAGCCAGGCCTTGCGGAAGATGCCCTGGTGCGCGCGCTCGAAATCAAGCGTGGCGTGCTGGGCGATGGTCACCCGCAGCTTGCGTCCATCCTGCAGATGCTGGCCGATGTCTCCTCCGGAACCGGAGATTTCGAGAGCGCCCGCCGCTACACCAGGCAATCGATCGACATTCTCACCAGTCACTTTGGCGAGGATTCCGTGGCGGCCGCCGTCGCCCTCGCCAACTCCGCGGAGATTGAGGTGCGCGCGCAGAATTTCGAATCGGCCCGCAATTCGTACCAGCGCGCGCTCGTCTCGCTCCGCCGGTACCGCGCGGATGCGGCTCCGCTTCTGCCCGGCGTCCTCGAACGCTATGCGGCGCTGCTCAAGCGCATGCATCGCGGCCGCGAAGCGAAACCGCTGATCGCGGAGGCGCGCTCCATTCGCTCGGCGAAGCCCGTCGCCGTCCTCGCGGAGAGCTTCGCGTCAAAATGATCTGGTGCCGATTCGCCAATTCCTGTGCCTTGCCTCGCTGGCCTGCGCCGCGTCTGCGCAGACTCCTCTTCCGGGCGTCATCGACATCCACGCCCACTGCGACCCGGATTCCAACCCGCGTTCGATCGACGCCATCGATCTTGCAAAGCTCGCCAGATCCCGCGGCATGCGCGGACTGGTGCTCAAGAGCCACTACGAACCCACCGCGTCGCTCGCGTATATCGTGCGCAAGGAAGTCCCCGGCATCGAGATCTTCGGGGGCATCGACCTCAACCGCTCGGTCGGCGGCCTCAATCCCGCGGCCATCGAGCGCATGGTGATGGTGAAGGGCGGTTACGGCCGCGTGGTCTGGTTCCCGACCTTCGATTCCGAAAACCAGGTCCGTTACTCGAAACAAAACCGGCCCTTCGTCTCCGTGTCGCGCAACGGGCAGCTTCTGCCTGAAGCCAGACAGATCATCGCCCTCGCGGCGAAGAATCGTCTGATGCTCGAGACCGGCCATTCCTCGGCCGCCGAGGGCCTTCTCATCCTGCACGAAGCCAGACGCGCCGGGGTGGAGCACATGGTGGTTACGCACGCCATGCTCGCGCCCGTCCACATGTCGATTGCGCAGATGAAGGAAGCGGCGGGTCTCGGCGCCTATCTCGAATTCGTTTACAACGGCCTCACGGGCCCGGGCAGGGAATTCACCCCGGCCGATTACGCCAAAGCCATCCGCGCCATCGGCCCGGAGCACTGCATTCTGGCGAGCGATATGGGCCAGCCCGGCAACCCGCTCCACCCCGACGCTCTGGCCATGTTCTTCGCTGCTCTTCGGCACGAAGGATTTTCCGCCTCGGACATCGCTCTCATGTCCCAGACCAACCCGGCCCGCGCGCTCGGATTGAAATGAAGGCGCTCGAAAAAACGAAGCCAGCCGGTTCCGGTCCTGCGC
>DAIDJK010000010.1 GCA_027450225.1 Bryobacterales bacterium
GCGCCAATCGGCTCGCGTAAACTGCAGAGTTCCGTGTTCGTCCTCGAGCGCGCCCGAAACCGGAACGTACCGCAGCCAGAGCACGCCATCCCGCGTCTGGCTCAGAATCAGCGCCTCATCGGCCGGATCGCGGTAGAGAAATACCGCCCGCGCATCCGGCAGATCCCGCGCGGGCAGGCTCGACGCCAGCGATTGCCGCGGCACCCGCACGGCAACGAAATCCACCGGTTCGGAACCCCACGCCTCTTCGGTCGCATTGCGCACGTGGATTCCCGTGAGCGCCGCGAAATAGTTGATGCGCTCAAACCCGCGCGCCTCGTCGAACGACCCATCGGGCTTCAGCGCCAGTCCGGCCACCGGGCCTTCAACATAACGCTGCAGCTGCCCGAGCGAATTCGGCTGGCCCATTACACCAGGCGGAATCAGTTCGTCGATGTGCAGGCGCATCGGATCGAGATCGCCCGGTTGCACAGCCAGCAACCGCTCGAGCGCGCGCAGATAGTTCGAATAGCCGCGTTCATCCCGCTGCCAGTTTTCGAGATCGGAGATGCGGCGGCTGGCTTCGAGCGGGATGCCTTCGGCGCGTTCCGCCGCCGTGAACTTCTTCGGCTGGCCGCCGATGATCCGGCTCTCGTTCGCGATCGCGCGTTCGAGCGCCGGCAGTTCCTCCCGCAAGCCGGCCGCGGTGGCCATCCACCCCGCGCGATTCCGCTCGATGATCGCCATCGCCTCGGCCGCGAGCACGCCGCGAACGTTCTTCTGCGCGTCCTGCTTCTGGAGCTGCCCGAACAGAATCTGCAACTGGTTCAGATCGCTGTTGCGCAGCTGAATCGATGCCCGCTCATTGCCGTCGAGGTCGAGCAGCGCCGTGGTGTAGTTCTTCTGCCCGGCGAGATAAGTGGAATCGCTTGTCGGATTCACCACCCAGGATACGAACGGGTCCAGCCCGACGAGCTTGTATTGATCTCTCGGATGCCGGTC
The DNA here is from genome assembly GCA_027450225.1 of Bryobacterales bacterium. Taxonomy (GTDB): domain Bacteria; phylum Acidobacteriota; class Terriglobia; order Bryobacterales; family Bryobacteraceae; genus BOG-234. Next base: position 982 of record DAIDJK010000010.1, read on the forward strand.
CGTCACCACATGGTGCCGTCCGCCGGCGGGGCTGTTGAAGAAGCGCACCAGGTCGTAACCCTCGCTGTACGCTTTCGGGTCGCTGTTCATGCCGTGGTCGGAAACCATCGCGAGCACCGTGCGGTCCGCCAGAGGGCTTGCTCCGATCGCCGTCCAGATCCGGCCCACGGTGGCGTCGATCGAGCGCAGCACGTTCAACTGCGCCGCCTCATTGTTCGTCAGATGCGCCGTGTGATCGAAATCGCCCGTATAGTAATCGAGGTAGAGAATTTTCGGATCGGCCAGTTTCGCGATCAGTTCCCTCTCCTGCTGCTGCAGAAGAGCCGCGCTGAAATCGACTCCGATCTGCGACTCGTCGACAATTTCCCGCACCGGGCGGGCGATGCGGCTCTTCAGCATGGCGCCGAACGTCTCCCAGCGGACTCCGCGCTGATACAGCTGCATGCTTTCGTAGCGGGCCGCATACGGGTACTGATCGACCAGCAGCGGGATGCCGCACTCATCCAGCACTTCCACGCCCGGCATGTCCGCGCGCCGCGACCGCGCAAAGCCGACGTAAAACGGGAAGAAGTTCAGGTAATCGTGCACGCGCGGGTAAGCGCGGTCGAACTCCGCGTTGCCGCGAATCACCAGATGGCGGCCGGTGTCGAGCATCGACCAGGACGGAGCCGAAAGGCTGACACCCCGGACGTAAAAGTTCTCGACGCGCGTTCCTCCATCAACGAACACATGCCGCATCCACGGCAGCAGATATCGCCCCGTAGCCGGGTCCGTGCGGTCGATGTTGCGCTGCAGCAGGTCGGCGGGAAGGCCGTCCACTTTGATGACGACCAGGCGCTTCGGGAGCGGCTGCGGTTCGGCCCCCGGTGCGGTTCCGATGATGATGCACGCCGCCGCCAGTGCGGCCAGCAGCTTCACTGTCCCGCGGAAGGCAGCGGCGCCGGGGTTTCCACGGAGCGCGGCTGCGCTGCCTCTACCGCGGGGGACTCCCAGTCCGCGCCAGGCGGGTTCTTCCTGGCCGTGTCCGCCTCCCGCCACTCCCGCAACTGCGCGGTCTGCAGCGCCGTCAGTTCGCCCCCGCGATGGAAGAACTCCGCCGCAATCTTCTCGCCCGTTCCCGCTCGCCGGGCCCGATATTCCTGCCACCGGTCCTGATTCACCAGTTTCGCCATGCCCTTCGGATCCGCGGCATACCGCATCAGCGCTTCGTACTGCCGCCGCGCCGCCCGAATCTCCCCGGGCCACGTCTTCTCCACCGGATCAAGATTCAACTTCTCGACCCGCGCGATCAGTTCCCGGCGCAGTTCCGGATCGAGTGAATCGTCCGTACCCAGCGCATGCCGCAGTTCGAGGAACTCGCCTCGCCTCGACAGCCGGTTCGTGGCGCCGCCATGCCGCTTGTGAACGAACATGTAGCTCGTTTTCGCGGCGACGTAGCCGAAATTGCCGAAGCCCGTCAGTCCCAGCACGCCGGTGGTCACATCGTTCGCCAGCCGCAGCCCGAGCTCGCGCCGCTGTGGCCGGCCCGGATCCCGGAAGTCCACCATCAGCAGCGGAGCGCCCGGATAATCGAGCGAATAGACCGCCAGCGGAATCATTTCCACCTGGTTGCCGCCAGGAGCCCCATCCGGGACGCGCGAACCGTATGCATCCACTGTCCACACCTGCGAATAGCCCTTCCACTTCACCACCCGGTCGTCATGAAACGGGTTGTCGATGCGCAGAAAGCCCGGGTTGAATGCATGGTCTCCCGGCGTCTCGGCGTCGCGCCGCGCAATCCAGATCACGGCGAAGGATTCCGGCGCGTCGGCCAGCCGCAGCGGCTCGAAATAGAGCCCGTTTCTTTCCGCAGCCTGCCGCAGCAGATCCCAGTTGTGCCCGCGGTTTTCCGAGTCTTCCGCGATGTTCCGCTCGAACACGCGCGGCAGCGCCTCGTCGCTCACGTAGGGGCCAAGAAGCTTCAGGCTGAGATCGAGCCGGCTCGACAGATCGATCACTTCGGACGGACTCAGCGCGGGTGAAAGATCGCTTGCATGATCGTTCATCAGGTCCACCATCTCCGCCACATGGGTGCGCCGGTATTCGCCGAGATTCATGCCGTACGACCTCGTGGTGAGCCTCGTGGCCACGCCAAAGGGATCGAATACCTCCGCCTGGAGTGCCCTGACGGCGATGGCTTTCCAAGCGCCGCGCGCCGGCTGCCCCAGATCCAGAATCGGTTTCGGCGGATGCTTCGCCGAACCGCTGTCGAGCCCCGCGCGGTGATAGAGAAACGGAACGGCCGCGGCCATGCGCTGCGCAACCGAGGGCGACGCGGCCGTGAAGATCCATACCTGCCGCAATCGCCCGGCCGCCGGAGCGTCGGCGGAGAGCGTGTCGCGAAGAACGGCGAACAGCGGAATCTCCTTCTCGCTCACCGGGGCGCCGTCCGAGTTGAGTTCCCTCGACTTCAGCTCTTCGAAAAAGACCAGCAGTTGAGCGCCGTTCACGATGGGAGCCGCCTCCGCGCGAATCGACTGCATGCTGTCCGGATCGTCCGGAATCAAAGGGGACGGAACCGGGACGCACAGAGCAGCGCCCGCTGCCCCGAGCATCCACGCTACAGCCGTCCAGATACAGGTTCTCCCAATTCCTCCTGAATGCACATTCCCTTGCCGGGCAAATCGGGTTCCAAAACGGGGCCGGTCGCCGGCGGCAAAATGCCGGGTTGTGGCTCACAAATCACCTGATCATTGAATACGATAACGGCTTCGTCTGTGTTCGAGCGCCTCGCGGATTTTTCGCGCCAGCTCTTCCGGATGGAACGGCTTCTGCAAAAAGCCCGCGTCCCGCAGGGCGCCGGGATCGATGAACGTTCGGTCCGAGTAGCCGGACATGAAGATCACGGACACATCCGGGCGCAGTTCGCGGACCCTTCGGGCGAGTTCCGGGCCGCGCATCTCCGGCATGAGCACATCGCTCAGGAGCAGATCGATTCGCTGTTCCGCAGCGGCCGCGATCCGGATCGCCTCCCCCGGCGTTGCGGCGGACAGCACGGAGAAGCCCCTCTCGCTCAACATCGTGGCCACCAGTTCCCGAACCATGTGTTCGTCCTCCGCCAGGAGTATGGTTTCGCCCCCCGATTTCTCCAACGCGGCGCCGGCTGGCATGGCAACGTTCTCTTCTGCCGGGCATTGCGGGAAGTAAATGCGGAATGTGGTTCCCCTTCCCAACTCGCTTTCCACGTGAATTGCGCCGCCGCTCTGTGAGACCGCTCCGTACACAATCGCCAGGCCCAGGCCCGTGCCCTTGCCGGGTTCCTTGGTTGTGAAATAAGGCTCGAACAAGCGGCTTTTCGTGGCGGCGTCCATTCCAGAGCCGGTATCGCTCACGGTCAGCGCGGCGTAGTCGCCGGCCGGAAGATTCAGCTGCCGCGCCTCACGGTCGTCCAGCGAAAGGCGCGCCGTCTCAAAGGTCAGCGTGCCCCCATCCGGCATCGCGTCGCGCGCATTCACGGACAGGTTCATAATCACCTGGTCCGCCTGAATCGGATCCGCTCTGATCGCCCCCGCGTCAGGCGCGAGCCTGAACACCAGCTCGATGTGTTCGCCAAGCAGCCGCTTCAGCAGCTTCCCCATGCTTTCCACCACGCGGTTCAGATTCAGCGTCTTCGGTTGCGTCACCTGGCGGCGGCTGAACGCGAGAAGATGCCGTGTCAGGTCTGCAGCCCGGTTCGCGGCGCTCTCCACCTGTTCGGCATAACCCAAAACCACCGGCGCGTTCTCCAGGTGTTTCATCACCATGGCGTTGTATCCGCCGATTACTGTGAGCAGATTGTTGAAATCGTGCGCGACTCCTCCCGCCAGCGTTCCCAGCGCCTCGAGCTTTTGCGACGACCGTGCACGCTCTTCCGCCTGCTTCTGATCTTCGATGTCGTAGGAAACGCCCAGCCACTTCGTGACTGCGCCGCTGCCGTCGCGCAGCGCGGTGGCGCGGACGTTGAACCGGCGATAGCCGCCGTTGCCCGCCTGACGGCGCAGCTCTGCCTCGAACGGCGCGCCAGTCCGCACCGACGCCTCCCACGCCTCTCTGACCCGGCCCTGATCGTCGGGATGCGCGAGGTACGCCGGGTCCTGGCCTTTCATCTGTTCCGCCGGCAAAGCGCTGAACTCACACCACCGCCGGTTGATGTAATCGATGCGGCCGTCCGCTGACGCCGTGAAAACGATGGCCGGCAGCGCCTCCGCGAGCACGCTATACCGGGCCTCGCTTTGCCGAAGCGCCTCTTCGGTCCGATGCTGCTCGCTGATGTCCGTATTCGTGCCGAACCATCGCAGGATTCTGCCTTCTTCGTTTCTCACAGGCACAATGCGCGTCAGGAACGAGCCATATGCGCCATCGAACCTTCGCAGCGGAAATACCATTTCGAACGGCTCGCCGGTCGCGATCGAAGACTGCCACAGTTCCAGCACGCGCGGAAGTACCGCCGGATCGTGCACGTCCCGCCAGCCCCACCCTTTCATCTGTTCCGGAGTTGTGCCGGTGTATGTGTACCAGCGGTCGTTGTACCAGAAGATCCAGCCGTCCGGATTCGCCATCCAGCACAATTGCGGAATTGCGTTGGCCAGAGTGTGGAACTGAGACTCGCTGTCGCGCAGCGCCGATTCGGCGCGCGCGGTGAACAGCAGCAATTCCCGCAGATGGCCCACCAGAACCGCGCTGAGCAGCGCCGTGACCACAAACAATGCCAGACCTGCCTGCGGCTGGTAGCCGGCAATCGCGAACGAAAAGCGCGGCTCGATAAATAAGTAGGCGGTTCCCAGCGTGGTCAGGCCCGCCGCCAGCATTCCCGGCCCCCGGCCGCCAGCCAGCGCGGCGATGGTCACCGCCAGTTCCGAGGGAACATACGGCGCATGGATGCCCAGCACGCCATGCATTGCGCCCCGGGCTGCAATGGCGCAAGCCGCGGCCATCACGGCAACGCCGTACCGGGCCGGCGTTTGCGCCGGCAGATTGATCCCCCAATAACGCATCCTGTCTCCAGAGGTGACTTGTCGGATGAGAATGCCGGAATCCCGGCAAACGCGCGGAAGAGTACAAATCCTCGCTACACCCGCGGCGCAACGTGCGCCCCGCCACTAACCTGCTGCCTGAGGGGATTATGGACGCAGCCGCCCGCCAGCGCAAGCGCCTGCGCACATCTGGCCCCGCACGCGTATCGCGAAATCGCGCCGGCGGCTCTGCCGTGCTATCGTCTTCGCGCGAACGTCAGTCCATCGCCGAACGGCAGCAGCAGCGCATCCACGCGTTCGTCCTGATGAATCCTGGAATTCAGCTCGCGAATCGCCACCACGTTCGTCTCGTGGTTGTTTTCCACCAGCACGCGGCCGTGTTGCAGCATGTTGTCCAGAAGGATCAGACCGCCCGGGCGCACCAGCTTCAGGCAGCGTTCGTAGTAATCGGAATAAGAGGGCTTGTCGGCGTCGATGAATGCGAAATCGAACTGGTCCGCCGCGCCTTCGGCGAGCAGCGCGTCCAGAGTTCGAACCGCCGGTCCAATCCGCAGTTCGATTTTGTGCTCCACGCCCGCCAGCTTCCAATATCGGCGCGCGGTGGCAGTGAAGTCTTCACTGATATCGCATGCGATCAGGCGCCCGTCTTCGGGCAACGCCAGCGCCGTCGCCGTGGAACTGTAGCCCGTGAATACGCCGATCTCGAGCGCGCGTTTCACCCCCATCAGCCGGACCAGCATTCCGAACAGCTGGCCCTGTTCCGGGGGAATCTGCATCTGCGCGTCCGGATGCGCTGCGGTTTCTTCACGGAGCCGCGCCAGAATTTCGGGTTCCCGCACGCCGTTGGCGACGGCGTATTCACGAATGCCGGGGATGTAGATATCGGGTGCGCGTGACATCGAAATCACGAGCATACCGAACCGTCTTCGTCATAGCGGCGGCGCCGCAACTCTCAACAGCGCATAGCCTCGTGGCAGCCCTGCGTCGATCGGCACACGCTCGAGTACGCCGCCCCGCTCGAGCGCCTCGGCGGCGGTTCTCAGCGGAGCGCTGCCGTCCGCTTCGCCCGGCGTGAGCGCCAGATACCCGGCCCCGCCGCGCATCATGGCCAGCCGCAGCTGATCCGGCGCCACGAGGAACGGGCGCGGCGAGTAGTAGAGTTCGAATCCGTTCGGCTCGAAGCCGCGGATAGTCTTGCGGGCGGTCTCGAAATAAAGCAGCGGATCGAGACTGGCCGCCACCACCGCGTTCGCATCCGTACCGGCGCGGACCGCCGCGAAGAACTTTTCCATGTCCGTCCATCTCTCTCGCGGCGCGCCTTCGAGCGTGAACTCGCCCGTTCGCCGAGTCTCCGGAATGCGGCTGAAATCCCGCCACAGCGGGAACACCGCCAGCACGGCCACCAGGGCGGCCACCGGCTCCTTGCGCCGCATCATGGCGGCCGCGCGCCACATCATCCACAGCAGCAGCGGCAGAATCGGCGCGATCTGCGGTTCCGGCGGCCGCACCCAGATGAGCAGCATCAGGCTGTAAAACAGCACGAACAGGTCCGGCAGCAGATGCCGGCGCGCCATCAGACACGCGAAAAGCGCCATTGCCGTCAGAAACGCCGCGACCGGCGTCTCCATGCCCGAAAGCGCCGCGAACGGGCTCTGGAACAGCAGTTCGATGTTGCGCACCAGCACGATCAGCTTGTCGCCCGGCTCGAGGGCCGTCACGATGTTCGACGCCGTCCACGTATCGATGCCCGAGCCGGCGTCGCGCGCGCCATGGGCCAGAGCCCAGCCGAGCCATGGCGCCATCAGGACGATCGCCGGCGCCGTGAACCAGATCGCGTCCCGGAAACGCCGCCGCGCCACCAGCGTGATCATGCACGCGGCAAGCAGCGGAATTCCTTCCATCCGCGTAAGCATCGCGAGGCCCGCGCACGCGCCCGCCAGCCCCGGCCGGCCCTCGAGCAACAGCAGCAGACAGGCCGCCGCCAGCAATCCGAACAGCGGTTCGGCAAACAGATTCGCGCCCACTGCGATCACGCCCGGCGCCGCCGCCGTCAAACCCAGCACCAGAGCTCCGCCGGCGCTGCTCGCGCCCATGGTACGAAGCAGGCGATACGTCACCGCCAGCCACGCCGCCGAGCAGATCACCGGCAGCGCCTTCAGCCAGAACGCGCCCACGGAGACGAGGCTCCACAACCCAAGCAGCGCCGGAAACAGCGGTGGAAATTTCGTCTGCGCAATCGGCGCCGGAAGGTTCGCGGCTACGAGCCCCTGCCCCGTGGCCAGCGCCCGCGCGGCCACCAGAAAGGCGCCGTCCTCATACTGCAGTCCGAGGCCCGGCGCAAACCACGCGATTCCCCAAACCACCGCCAGAGCCGCGCCCAGCAAGCTCGCCAGCAACACCAGCGCGCCGCGGCTCAGCAACATTGTTCGCGGAGCTTCTTTCTCCTTTGCGGTCCGCAGGCTCATCCCGCCAGACCCGGTACGCCGCCCGCGGTCTTCGCCGCCCGCACCGCGCGCAGGATCGCCATCGAAAGCGCGTCCGCCGCCGCCACTCCCACCGCGTCCACGCTCGCCCGCTCCGCTCCCTGCGCCACCGCGAATGTCACATCGCCGTCCGACATCGTATTCACCGGGGAAATTGTCCGCACCATGCCGGCGCTGGCCAGCTCCGCCACTTTATTGATCTGCACGCGGTCCAGCGCGGCGTTGGTCGCCACAATCGCGAGCGTCGTGTTTCGCCGCCCGAAGCCGCCCTGATGCTCGCCGTGCCGCATCAGCGCCGCCGAGTTCACGAATTCCATGCTGTCCGGCGCCTTGCGCGCTCCCGCGATAATCTTTCCGGTTCCCGGTTCGATCACGTCGCCCACCGCGTTCACAGCCACCAGCGCGCTCACCACCACGCCCGTCCCGAGCGTCACCGACGCGCTGCCCACGCCGCTCTTCATCGCATGCTTCATCCCGAGTATCTTCCCCACCGTCGCGCCCGTTCCGGCGCCGACGTTGCCTTCAGGCACCGGGCCATCGTTGGCCGCCGCCACCGCCCTCTCGCCCATCTCGCGGTTCGGCCGCACGCCCGCCTTTCCGATCCCGAGATCGAACAGGATCGCGCCAGGAACAATCGGCACATGCGTCATCCCCACATCGAACCCCACGCCTCGCTTCTCCAGCGCATTCCGTACTCCGGACGACGCTTCGAGGCCGAACGCGCTGCCGCCCGCCAGCACCACCGCGTGAACGTGCGGCGCCACATGTCCGGGGTGAAGCGCCTCCACTTCCACCGTTCCGGTCGCCGATCCCCGCACATCCACTCCGCCCACGGCATTGCTCCCACAGAGAACAACCGTACATCCCGTCAGGGCTTCACTGTCCGTCACATGACCGACCAGAATTCCCGGTACGTCGGTTAAGCCCTTCATAAGTTTCATCGTATGCTAGCATCGGGTCGAAGCAGCAACGCATCTCAAACCCATCGTGCTCGACGTTCTGAAAGGTCCCGTTCAGGCGGTTCAAGGCTTCTTTGAGTTGACCGGCCGGGCCATCCGGAACGTGATCGCCAAGCCGCTTTATCTCAACGACATCTTTCTGCAGATGGATTCGATCGGCGTCGGCAGTATCCCGATCGTTCTCCTCACAGGCACGTTCACCGGCGGAATCATGGCGCTGCAGCTGGGCCGTGAACTGCAGCAGTATGGCCAGACGGACCAGACCGGCACCGCCGTATCCATCATCCTGGTGCGCGAGCTCGGCCCCGTTCTCACCGCCGTCATGATGGCCGGACGCAACTCCTCCGGCATCGCGAGCGAACTCGGGTCCATGAAAGTGACCGAGCAGATCGACGCCATGCGCGCGCTCGGCACGGACCCAGTGAAGAAGCTCGTCACGCCCCGCATGCTCGCCACCAACATCATGCTTCCCTGCCTTACCGTCATCGACGATTTCATCGGGATGGTCGGCGGCTGGGTCATCGGGATGATCGTCTACAACCTCCAGAGCCTGCGCTACTGGACCACCACCTGGCAGGCGCTCGGCTGGAGCGACGTGGTGCAGGGGCTGCTCAAACCGTTCGTCTTCTCGTTCGTCATTTCGCTCGTGGGCTGCTACTTCGGCCTCAACACCACCGGCGGCACGCAGGGCGTCGGGCGCTCCACCACCCAGGCCGTGGTCGTGGCCGCCGTCAGTATCTTCGTCATCGACCTGTTCCTCGGCAAAATATTCGTCTCCGGGCAGCGGGGACTCTGATGAATCCCCCGTCCGGCAACGCAGGCGCGCCGCTGCTCGAATTCGACCGCGTCACCGTCCGCTTCACCGATGTTGTCGCGCTCGAAGATGTTTCCTTCCGCATCCGCCCGGGCGAAACCCGCATCCTGATGGGCGCGGCCGGCAGTGGCAAAACGGTTCTGCTGAAAACCGCCATGGGCCTCGATCGCGCCGCGAGCGGCCGCGTCGTCCTGATGGGAGAGGACATCACCCGCCGCCCGGAAACCGAGCTCTTCGACCTGCGCAGCAAAGTCGGCATGCTGTTTCAGGAAAGCGCGCTGTTCGATTCCATGACCATCGCGCAGAACGTCGCTTACCCGCTTCTCAACCAGAAGGCGATCAAGATGGAGCGCGAAAAGATGGAGCCCGCGGTCCGCGATTCGCTGCGCTTCGTCGAACTCGAACAGACCATGGAGCGCTATCCGAGCGAGCTTTCCGGAGGCATGCGCCGCCGCGTCGCCATCGCCCGCGCCGTGGTCACCAAACCGCCGCTGCTGCTCTACGATTCGCCCACCGCCGGCCTCGATCCCATCACGGCCCACACCATCATGGCGCTCATCATCAAGGAGCGTGATGTAGATAACACCACGGCTGTCGTAGTCACATACCGTTATCAGGATGGCAATCTGGTTGCAAACTTTCGCTACAATCCGAACAGCGGGAGGCTGGATCCCGTCGGTTCGCAGGGGACGAACACGATTTTTATGGTCCTCCGGGACGGCCGTCTGGCATTCGAGGGCGCGCAGGCGGAACTGGAGGCGTCATCCGACCCCTACATAAGAAAGTTTGTGAAGCGTCCGGAGCGTGACGCGGCGTAGAACAAGCGCACAGCCCTCGCCCCTCGCGGGCCGGCGTTGTGCGCGGGTGGAAAAACAAGCGCACAGCCTGTCCCTCGGGCAGGCGTTGTGCGTGGTTAAGAAAAGGAGCTCACAGCCCGCCACTCGGGCGGGCGTTGTACGCGGTTAACAGGCGATGGCATCGGTGCAGCGGGTTCACTGGGCTCAACTAAAGGTCGGCATCCTGGCCTCGGTCGCGATGATCATCGCTGCCGTGCTTATCTTTCTTCTTACCGGCCAGAGCCGCCTCTTCGAGAACCAGTTCAATCTCCATACCTTCATGGAGGATTCGGCAGGCATGGCCGACAACGCTACCGTGCGGCTGAACGGCATTCCCGTCGGGCACGTCGCCCATATCGGGCTTTCCGGCGGCCATGATCCGCAGCGAACGGTCGAGATCGATATGAAAATCGATTCGAAGTACCTCGACCAGATCCCCGACGATTCGAAGGCCGCCATCAGCGCTTCCAACCTGCTCGGCGACAAGTTCATCAACATTACCCGCGGCACGCATCCCAAGCACGTCCAGGCCGGCGGCGAGATTCAGGCCCTGCAGACGCAGGACATTCCCCAGATTCTGGCCCAGAGTTCCAACCTGCTCGACCAGTTGCAGACCATTCTCGGCCGCGTCGACAGCCTGCTCACCATCGTCGAGAACGGGCAGGGCAACATCGGCAAGCTGATCAAGGACGATACGCTGTACACCCGCCTGAACGCCACCGCCGCGGAAGTGCAGCAACTGGTGAGCGACGTGAAGAACAGCAACGGCACCATCAGCCATCTGCTTTACGACGACACGCTCTATACCGACATCAAGCGCCCCATCGAGCGCCTCGACGACATGCTGGCCCACCTGCAGCAGGGCAAAGGCACCGCCGGCAAGCTGCTTTACGACGATGCGCTCTACAATGAAGCGCGCTCCAGCCTGGCCGACGCCAGAACCATGCTGGACAATCTCAAGGCCGGCAAAGGCACCGCCGGCAA
>DAIDJK010000011.1 GCA_027450225.1 Bryobacterales bacterium
TTCGGCCGCGCGCTTCGCCTCGTACAGTCCCGCGCGGCCGTCGCCCTCCTTGGCATAAATCGCAGCGATCAGATGCATCCGCTCATTGGGGCCCCGGTGAATCTCGCGGCCGGTCTCGAACACCCGGAATTCATCGAAATGCCTGGCATTCCCCAGAATCGTTCGCACCATGCCGGGCAGCAACGACGTCCGCAGCAGTTCCTGCCCCTCGGCGATCGGGTTCAACACGCGAATGTGACTCTCCGGTCCAAGCCCCAGCCGCCGGACTTCCTGCTCGCTCACGAACGAATAGTTCGAGACCTCGGTAAAGCCCTGCGCGGCCACCATTCGCTTCACGCCGCGAAGGAAATCGCGTTCCGGCGGATCGTAGGATGGCCTGCACGGAACCAGCGGCGGCACGGGAGTGATCGAATCGTACCCGATCATTCGCCCGACTTCTTCCACCAGATCCTCCGCCATCGCGACATCCTTCGTCGCGCGCCAGGAGGGCACGCGAACGGCGAACTCCACAGGCGAAATCTCCGTCACGCCGAACTCGAGACTCTCCAGAATGCGCCGAACTTCCGCAGGTTCAAGCGAGCGTCCCAGTTTGCGCGCCAGCCAGTCAAGGTTCAGCCGCACTGGCGCCGTCTCGCGCAGTTCCGCCTTGCAATCCACCAGCCCGCCGACCAGCCTTGCGCCCGGAGAGAGTTCTTCGAGCAGTTCCACCGCGCGCGCCAGCGCCCGCACCGTATTGTGCGGGTCCTGCGCTTTCTCGAACCGCATGGAAGCATCCGTGCGCAGCTTCAGCGCCGCCGAGGTCTTTCGCACGCTCGCCGCGTTGAAATTCGCGGCTTCGAGAACGATCGACGTCGTCGAATCCGAAATCGCGCTCGCCTTCCCGCCGATCACGCCCGCAATGCCAACCGGTCCGCTCGCATCCGCGATCACCAGGTTCGCCGGCGAAAGCGCATACTCCTCATCATTCAGCGCGACCATCCGTTCACCTTCGCGCGCGGGCCGCGCCTCCAGCCGGTCGCCCGCGAGTTTCGCGCGGTCGTACGCATGCGTGGGTTGCGCAAGTTCGGCCATCAGATAGTTCGTCAGGTCGACGATGTTGTTGATCGGATTCAGGCCGACAGCCGTCAGCCTGTATTGCAGCCACAGCGGCGACGGCTTCACTGTCACGTTCTCAAACACCAGCGCGCTGAACCGCGGGCACAGCGCGAAATCGGCGCTCGCCGTCTCCACGGGAGAGCCGCCAGGCGCGGGCAGGCGATCCAGTTTCACCGGATCGAGCAATTTCTTGCCGCTGATCGCCGCCACTTCACGCGCCATTCCGTGGTGCCCCCACAGATCCGGACGGTGCGTGATGCTCTTATTGTCGATCTCGATGACGCTGTCCGTAATGCAGCCGGGTACCGGTGATCCCACTTCGGCATCGATTTCAACAATGCCCGAATGATCTTTGTTGATCCCAAGTTCGGACGCGCTCGCGAGCATGCCGTCGCTCAGCACGCCGCCAATCTCCTTCACGCCAAGCGGCACATACACCGTACTTGCGCCCGCGCGGCAGTTGCTGGCGCCGCAGACCACTGTTTTCTTTCCATAGCGGCCCGTTTCCACAACGGCTCTCACGTTGTGTCCGCCTTCAATCGGCTCTGCGGAAAGAATCCGCGCAACCACCGCGCCCGCCAGCGCTGCGCCGGTCCGTTCCACGCCCTCGCATTCGGCCGTCTTCATCGTGATCAGCCGCTCCAGCGACTCAGCGGGCGTATCCAGCCCGTCCACGCATTCGCGGATCCAGTTGTATGAGAACTTCACCGCACCACCGCCGTCCGGAACTGATTCAGAAACCGCAGATCACCCGATTGCAGCCAGCGGATGTCGTCGATCGCGTAGCGCATCATCACGAGGCGCGTCAGTCCAAGCCCGAACGCAAAGCCGTTCCACTCCGCCGGATCGATGCCGCTCATGCGCAGCACGTGCGGATTCACGAGGCCGCACGGCAGCAGTTCCACCCAGCCGCTGTGTTTGCACACCGGGCATCCCGATCCCCCGCAGATCAGGCACTGGATATCCAGTTCGAACCCTGGCTCGACGAATGGAAAGAATCCGGGGCGGAGCCGCACCGTTACGTCCTCGCGCCGGAAGATCGACGCGAGCAGCGTCTTCATGAAATACGTGAGATGCGCGACCGAGACATCCCGGTCGATCATCATGCCTTCCAGCTGGTAGAACGTATGCTCGTGGGACGCGTCTACGGCTTCATTGCGAAACACGCGGCCGGGCGCGATCATCCGCAGCGGCGGCCCCAGCTTCTCCATGCCGCGCACCTGCACCGGCGAAGTGTGCGTGCGCAGCAGATTGCCGCCCTCCAGCCAGAACGTATCCTGCATGTCGCGCGCCGGATGATCGGGCGGGATGTTCAGCGCGTCGAAATTGTGAAACTCGGTTTCAACTTCAGGCCCGTCCAGAACCGTGAAGCCCATCGAGCGGAACAGGTCTTCGATCTCCCACTGAATCTGCGTTACGGGATGCAGCGCCCCAGGGCGCGGACCTGCCCCGGGAATTGTAAGGTCCACCCATTCGCGGTTCAGTCGCCCGGCCAGCGCGGCGCGTTCGAATTCGTTCTTGCGGCCGTCGTACGCCGATTCGAGCGATTGCTTCGCCGAATTGATGAACTTTCCGCGCTCGGCGCGCTCCACGGGCGCAAGCTTGCCCATGTCCCTGCTCAAGCCGGCAAGAACGCCTTTGCGGCCCAGCACTTCGACGCGCACCGCTTCGAGTTCGTCGATGGTATGCGCGGCGGCGATGCGCGCCAGCGCGGATTCGATCAGTTCCTGCATTTCGAATGAAAGCGCGTCCGGGTTCAGGCCGCCGGAAGGTAAGCCTGGTTCTCCACGCCCAGTTCGCAGCCGAGATGATTCACGTAAAACAAGAGCACGGACTCGGGAAACTGGCCCTTGAAATGGTCGAGCACTCGGCCCTGCCAGCCTTCGGTCAGGTACGGCTTTGCGTCCAGATCCCGATCGAAGAAGCCCTGCTGATGCGGAATACCAACGAAATCGAGCACCGCAACGATCATGTCGAGATGCGCCACCAGGATCGCCTGTGAAAGATCCGTGGCGAACTCCTCATCGTGCTGTTCGAGGCGCTGCCAGAAGCGAGGCGTGGCTTTGCGCAGATTCTCCGTGTTGAGCTTCTGCAGATGCGTTCGCAGTTTGAAGCGTTCGTAGAGCTGATAGGTGCGGAGTTGTCCGATGGAAATGCCGCGCACGAGTTGCCGCAGGTGCTCTTCGCCGAGCTGCAGAAACACGTCTGAAAGCCGCATAAAAACTGAGCGTAACACAGTACGGTAAAATAACCCGTTTGGTCAAAATCACTCGGATTGGCATCAGGGCGGCCGCCGCTGCCCCTCTCGCATGAGCAACATCGTCATATTAGGCGCGCAATGGGGCGACGAAGGCAAAGGCAAGCTTGTCGACCTGCTCGCGGATCGCTTCGACTACATCGTTCGCTATCAGGGCGGCAATAATGCAGGCCACACCATCCTGATCGGGGAAAGGAAATTCGTCCTGCGCCTCGTCCCCAGCGGCATCCTGCATCCCGGCAAGATCGCCGTCATCGGCAACGGTCTCGTGGTGGACCCCGTTTCGCTGGTCGAGGAAATGGATCAGCTTCGCGCGGCCGGGGTGGATGTCGACAATCAGCTTCGCATCTCGAATCGCGCGCACGTCCTGCTGCCCACGCACCGCCTCGTGGAGAAAATCACCGAAGCGCGCGTCGCCATAGGAACCACCTCGCGGGGCATAGGGCCCTGCTACGAAGACAAGGCGGCTCGCCGCGGCATTCGCATGGCGGACCTGCTCGATCGCCCCTTCTTCGAAGTCGCCCTGAAAGCGCTCATTGAAGAACACGTCACCAGGGCGCGCGCTTTCGGCATAGTGGACGAGGTGAACCCGGCCGAAATCGCGGCGCGCTACATCGAAGCCGCCGGCCGTATTCGTCCTCTCATCTGCGATACCGCTTATCTGCTTTCCGAAGCCATCTCGTCCGGCCGCAATATTCTTTTCGAAGGCGCGCAGGGCACCATGCTCGATATCGACCACGGCACATACCCCTTCGTCACGTCATCGCCCGCTTCGGCCGGCGGAGCCTGTACGGGAACGGGCGTTTCCCCGCGCCGAATCGATTCGATCATCGGCGTCAGCAAGGCTTACACCACTCGAGTCGGCGCCGGACCTTTCCCTACTGAGGCGCTCGACGCCCGCGGAGACCTGATTCGCAACCGCGGCCGGGAGTTCGGCTCCGTCACCGGACGGCCCCGCCGCTGCGGCTGGTTTGATGTTCCCGTGCTGCGCTACTCAACCATGATCAACGGCTTCGACAGCATGGTAGTGACGAAACTCGACGTGCTGGATGAACTCGAAGAGATCCCCGTGTGCGTCGCCTACCGCATTCAGGGCCGGACCACCTGTGAGATGCCCGCCACGGTTCGCGATCTTGCGAAGGCCGAACCCGTCTACGAAACGCTACCCGGATGGCGCAGTTCCACCGAGGGAATCAGCGACTGGAACCGCCTGCCGGAAGCAGCGAAACGCTATTTGATGTTCCTCGAAGAGAAGTCATGCGTCGAAATCGGCGTGGTTTCCACGGGTCCTGAGCGGAACCAGACAATTCGTCGCGGCGCTTTGTTCGCGAATTCCTGAAGCGCGCGCTGGCTCCCGTTTTTTGGTAGATTTGTTGCTCAGTTGGTGTTGTGAAGCTTTTAGCTGGCTTGTTGTTCGTCCCGGTTCTCTTTGGTCAGGTAGACGCGATAGCGCTGCTTCGCCAGTCGGTGGAGAATTATGACCGTGACTGGCGAGCCGGCCTCAACTGGGCTTTCACCGAGACCGACATCAGTCAATCCGGGGGCGACAAGGACGTCAGCATCACGGAAGTCATTCCCATCGCCGGCGCGCCGTACGACCGCGTCATCGAAAAGAACAGCCGGAAATTGACCGGTGACGACGCCCGGCGCGAGCAGGAGAAGTTCGAGAAGACCTGCCGCGAGCGCGAAAAGCAAACCCCTGCGGAGCGGGCCGCGCTGATGCGCAAGATGGAAACCCAGCGGGCCTTCGCGCATGACGTGCCGCTCGCCTACGACGCGAAACTGCTCGGCGAAGATACGGTCGACGGGCGGCCGGCCTGGGTGCTCGAACTCACACCGCGCGCGGATTACCAGCCGTCATCCATGAAGACGGCGATGTTCAGGCACATCAGCGCGAAGTTGTGGATCGACAAGCAGGACGTGCGCTGGGCGAAAGCGCAGGCTCACGTGATCGACACCATCAGCATCGGCTGGGTGATGGCCCGCATCGGCCCCGGCGCCGACATCACATTTGAACAGACCAGAGTCTCGGACGGGCTGTGGCTCCCGAAAAAGATTTGCATTCAGGGCGTCGCCAAAATCTTCCTCGTGCACGACAAGGATCTGAACGAGACAATCACGTTCTCGGGCTTCCACCAGGGCGATCAGGCTCCGGTGCTCACCGCTCAGGGCGGCGCATCGAAGCCCCCGGTCGAAACTCTTCGCTGATCCCCCTCACGCGGCCTGGCGCTCGCGAAACCGCGAATCGGGCAACATGCGCCAGATGATGAACATGCCGATCGGGTGCATCAGGCCAGCCGCCAGAAATACCGGCGAATACGAAAATCGCGAGACCACGTAGCCCGTACCCAGATTGGCGAACATGCCTGCGAGCGCTCCGCCCATGCCGGAAAATCCCGCCACTGTGCCCACTTCGTTCCCCGGGAACAGGTCGGCCGGCAGCGCCTGCAGGTTGGACGTCCAGAAGCCGTGCCCGAACGTGAGGAAGCACGTGGCGGCAATCGCCAGCGCCGCGCCGGGCACGTGCGGCGCCGCGATCGCTACCGGAAGACAGGCGGCGCCCAGCAGCATCACAAACTTGCGCGACCGCCCCAGATTCCATCCGCGTCCGATCAGCCACGCCGAAAGCCATCCGCCCAGCGTATACGCCACGCCGCCAAACACGAACGGCACCCACGAATATTCGCCCACCATCGCCAGATTGAAATGGCGCTCTTTTTCGAGATACTCCGGCAGCCAGAAGATGACGAAGTACATCACCGGATCCGTCAGCGTTCGCGCGGCGGTGATGGCGACGGATTCGCGCGTCCGTATCACCTTCCCCCATGCCACCTTCTTTGCGGTGGCGGGCAAAGTCTCCGACGGCGGCGCAACTTCGCCCTTGATGCGGTCGTATTCCTCTGTCGTGATCCACCTGCTCTTGTGCGGCGGATCGTACAGCAGCATCCACGCCGCCAGCCAGATGAATCCCGCCGCGCCCACGCCGATAAACGCGAACTGCCATCCGTATCGAATCGTCAGGTAAGAAACAATGGGCGGCGCGAGCGCCGAACCCACCGACGACCCTGCATTGAAAATGCCCACCCCCAGCGCCCGGTATCGGGGCGCGAACCACTCCTGGACCGCTTTCGTCGCCGCGGGCCAGTTTCCCGGTTCGCCGAGGCCGAGCATGAACCGGCACGCCCCGAAGCCCACCACGCTGCGCGCAAATGCGTGCAGGCAAGATGCTAACGACCATACGCTGATGAAGAGCCCGAATCCCCGCTTCGTGCCGAGCCGGTCCACTATATAGCCGGATCCGGCGTACATGATCGCGTACGCAAGGAAAAATGCGGCTACTATTCGCGAATAGTCGATCTCCGTCATCCCGAACTGCACGCGAATCGTGTGTGAGACGATCGCGAGCGCCTGCCGGTCGGCATAGTTCAGCGCCGTGGCGAAGAACAGCATCGCCCCGATGATCCAGCGCATTCTCGGGATCTTCATGGAATGGGCGCGCCCGGGTTGTGAATTCGTATCAGCATTCCGCCGCCATCCCAGTGAGCATATGCGACGCGTTTCGTTCGCAGCAGAGACGCCGTCTCCGGCCAGTTATAGAAGAACGCGTGTTGGCCGAGCGCGCCATGAGCGATATTCCACGCCGCGGTGACGCCCCAATGCTGAAAATGCGCCGGGCGGCCGTCGTAAATCAACGTATCCACATCGGGATTCGCCCGCGCGAATTGCATCAGCGGTTCGACGAACGCGCGCGCTTCCCCGTCGGCCGCCAGTTTCACGTGTTTCTCCAGATGCAGTTCGCGCAGGTTGAACGGCATCCAGATGGCGAGCGCGATCCACAGGACAAGCGGATGCACGCGCGCCGCAGCCGCCGCTATGGCGATCGACGCAAATGCCAGCGGCAAATATGCGTATGCGACGTACAACCTGCCGGGGAGAAACAGCAGCGTGGTAATCAGAATCGCCGTCCCCGCAAGGCCGAACCACACCCGCCGGTCCCGCACGAACGCAAGCGCGAACAGCGCAACGCCGCTCAGCCGGAAAAGCAGAAATCGTCTCGCATAGAACGGGATCGTCTTCCGCAGCGCGGCGAGCGTAAACCGGAACGTGTACTCGTTGTCTTTGTTCGGATTCAGCAGAATGCCCTGCAGCCCAAACGACAGCGACGCCAGGAAGAACGGAACCAGCTTCAGGAATCGCCGCGTCCCGAACCAGTATTCATAAACCGCGAGAACGGCCGGAAGCAGCACCGCCAGCTCTTTCGATTTGTACGCCAGCCAGAACGCAAGGAACGAGAGCACGAACCGGCCGTACGCATAGAGCAGCACGGAAAGAAGGCAGAAGAACGTGCACAGCAGGTCGAAGACGTACATCGGCTTCCAGTAAGCATCGAATGCGCCCACGCTCAGAACGAAGAACGCCGCGCCGCCCAGCGCCTGCCACACTCCCACCTTCAGGCGTCGCAGAATCGCGAAAATCAGGCTGCCGTTCGCAATATGAATTGCGAATATCGGCGTCATATAGGCCGGAAAATCGAGGCCGAAAAGCCGGCCCATAATCGCAAAGTAGGCGTGCCCGGCGGGGCGAAAGTTGTCCACCGAAAACAGCGGCGAGAGAAGCCAGCGAATGAACTCTATGGGGCGGCGCGTCGGGGCCCAGCTCAGCGTGTCGAATTCGTCGTCTGTGAAAAAGCCGCTGTATGCGGCCCTGTTGAGCAGAACGAACGCTGCCGCGATCGCCACACCCGCCGCGCCGGCAGCAGCGTTCCGCCACTGCAGCGCCACGCGATCTCCAGTCGATGGAGCTTCTACCTGTGCCGTGTCCGCGATTTCACGATTCTACCCGCTACGGTGTGGTCCCCGATTCGTTCTCGATCGATCGCCACTCTTCCGGACCGAGCTTCACGCCCGCCGACGCGACGTTCTCTTCCAGATGCTTCACCGACGACGTACCCGGTATCGGCAGCATCACGGGCGAACGGTGCAGCAGCCACGCAATCGACAATTGCGCGACGCTCGCGCCATGTCTCCGCGCCGCTTCGTCCAGCGGCCCCCCGCTGCGCGCCAGTTTGCCTGCCGCCACGGGAAACCAGGGTATGAATCCAATACGATGCCGCTCGCACCACGTGAGCGTCTGTTCATGCGCGCGGTCGGAAAGGTTATAGCGATTCTGCACCGTTACGATCTCGCACGTCTTCCGCGCCCGCTCGATCTCCCCGGGCGAGACCTCCGAAAGCCCGATGTGCCGGATCTTGCCCTGCTTCTGCAGATCGCGCAGCGCGCCCAGGCTTTCCTCCACCGGCACCTTCGCATCGATGCGGTGCAACTGGTACAGATCGATGCGTTCCGTGCGCAGCCGCCGCAGGCTCATCTCCACCTGCTGTCTCAGATATTCCGGCCGCCCCACCGGCGCCCACTGGTCCGGACCCTGCCGCGTAAGTCCGCCCTTGGTGGCAATCACGAGATTCTTCGGATACGGAGACAGCGTCTCTCCGATCAACCGTTCGCTCACCTCCGGGCCGTACGAATCGGCCGTGTCGATGAAATTCACGCCGAGATCGATCGCCCGCTTCAGCACGCGTCGCGCTTCCTCCGCGTCTTTCGGTTCTCCCCAGATTCCCGGCCCGGTGATGCGCATGGCCCCGTAGCCGAGCCGGTTGACGGTCATATCGCCGATCGTGAACGTGCCGCTCTCGGCGGCGTTAATGGTTGCGGTGCTCATAAGAATCCTCCTCGCAAGACGCGGCCGAAGAAAGACGCGGCCGAACAAAGACGCGATCAAAGAAAGACGCGCTCGAACTTATCCGCCCCACGGCGCGGTGATGGTCTGAGGCATGGATGCGGATCTCCATCGCACGCCGGCGTCCAACGCGAACCAGCCGCGCGAAGTCGCGCCAACTCCGTCAGGGATGTCCGATGTAATCCATGCGGCCGCCATCCACCGTGAGAATCTGCCCGGTGATGAACGACGATTCCGGCGCCGCGAGAAATGCCACCGCATGAGCAATATCTTCCGGCTTCCCCGTTCGCCGCACCATGGATTTCTCGGTCACGTTGCGCAGCAGACCCGCATACTCTTCTTC
The DNA here is from genome assembly GCA_027450225.1 of Bryobacterales bacterium. Lineage (GTDB taxonomy): Bacteria > Acidobacteriota > Terriglobia > Bryobacterales > Bryobacteraceae > BOG-234. The sequence continues at coordinate 9,432 of DAIDJK010000011.1, forward strand.
CGTGCGGCCTTCCTTCACCAGTTCCGTCAGAATGAAGCCCGGCGCCACGGCATTCACTGTAATTCCATCCGGCCCCAGTTCCATCGCGAATCTTCTGGTCAGCATGGAGACGGCGGCCTTGGTCGCCGCATAGAACGCGTTTCCCGGAAGCACCGTTCCATGCCCCGCAATGGACGTGATGTTCACAATCCGTCCGTAGCGGCGTTCGCGCATGCCGCCCATGGCCGCGCGCGTCACATGAATCAGGCCGTCCACGTTGGTCCGCCGCATGCGCGCCATCCCCGCGGGGTCGTACGTATCGAGCGTGGCCCGCCATGCCACGCCCGCGTTGTTCACCAGAATCGATACCGGACCCAGCGCGGCTTCAGCTTCACCGATCAGCGCCTCCGCTTCCGCCGGCTCCCCAACATCGGCGCGAAACGCGAACCCGCGTCCGCCTGCCGATTCGATGTCGCTTACGACCGTTCTCGCCGCTGCTTCCGCATTCAGGTAGTTCACGCAAACCGCGCATCCCAGCGCGCCGAGCTGTTGGGCGATAGCCCGGCCCAGCCCACGCGACGCTCCCGTCACAACTGCAGTCTGGCCTTCGAATGACGAATTCACTCCGTCGATTGTATTCCCGATCCGGTCATCTCCGCCCTCCCGCGCCGCAGACGCATCACCTCCGCCTGCAGATTTTTTTCGCCCTTTGCCATTGCCCAGCGGTGATTCGCGATGAACACCGGCTTCAACACGGCCGAAAAACGCCTCAGCAGCGGCTTGCGCGCTTCAATATCCCAGTCATAGATCACCTCGGTAAACCGGCCGTCCGCCCGAAATCTCCACACGCCCCGGCCTTCCACATCGCCCCACGCGGCGAGCGCGATCTGCTCCGGCAGATGCGCCTCGGTCACTCGAAACTGCCAGCACAAGGTATACGGCAGCCAGCCGCGCGAACGAATCCGGAACTCCGCCGGGCGAGTCTCTTCCACTGACAGGTAAACTTCAGGCCACCACCGCGGCAGCCCGAGCGGATCGGCCAGAACGCCCGCCACCTCGTCCGGGCTCGCCTCGACTTTCCAGTTGGTGATCAGGTGGTAATGGCTGGCCGCCATTGCTGCGCACGCGTCAGGCTGTGGATCAGGTCGCGGTGTTCCGGGAACGTTGCCGTAAGCTGATCCCGGTCGGCCATTTCGAAATCCCCGAAATCGAAGCCGGGCGCCACCGTGCATCCCACCAGCGCGAAGCCGTCCGAAGCTTCCAGACGAGCGCCGAACCAGCAGCCGCCCGGCACCATGCACTGAAACTGCTCGCCATTCCCTGCATCCGCGCCCAGCTTCATCGGAACGTGCCGCCCGCCCGGCTCAATCACATGCACCACCAGCGGGGAGCCCGCGTAAAAATGCCATATCTCCTCGGCCGCCAGCCGGTGCAATGCCGAAAACTCACCCGCACGAAGCAGAAAGTAGATCGCAGTCGAAGCGCTTCTCGCCCCGTTGAATCGCGGCGGCAGCGCGGACTTCGGTATCGTCAGAGCCGCGCGCCACGTTTCGCGAAAGCAGCCGCCTTCCGGGTGCGGCTTCAATTGCAGCTTCTCGATCCAGTATTCCGCGCCGCGTCCGCCGCTCAATGCACCGTCCGCGTTTTGCGGTTCATGTAGTCCATCAGCAGATACTGTCCCAGCGTGTGCGGCGTCGTGAAGTACGCCTTGCCGCGGCACAGTTCCGTCACCTTCTGGACGAAGTTCACCAGCCCGTAATCGCTCGCCAGCATGAACGTGTTGATCACGATCCCCTGCTTCTTGCAGCGGTTCACTTCCTCGAGCGTCCGGCTGATCACCAGCGGATCCAGTCCGAAAGCATTCCGGTACATGCGCCCATCCTCCAGCGTGAGCGCGGAAGGCTTGCCGTCCGTAATCATCACGATCTGCTTCATGTCCTTGCGCTCCATCTGAAGCAGACGCTGCGCCAGTATCAGCCCGTCTCGCGTGTTCGTGTAATACGGCCCCACCTGCACGCGCGCCAGCTGGCCGATATTCAACTCCTCGGCCGAATCGTGAAACAGCACGCAACGCAGTGAATCTCCCGGATACTGCGTCCGGATCAGATGCGCGAGCGCCATGGCCACGCGTTTTGCGGGCGTGAACCGGTCTTCGCCATACAGAATCATGCTGTGGCTGCAGTCGAGCATCAGCACGGTCGCGCAGGAGCTCTGGTATTCGCACTGGTGAACATGCAGGTCGGAATATTCCAGATCGATCGGCACTTTCACGCCTTCGCGCCGCACCGCCGAAAACAGCGTTTCGCTGATGTCGAGGTTCAGCACGTCGCCGAACTCGTAGGGCTTCGATGCGCCCGCCGTCTCAATCCCCGTCGCGAGGTCCCGCGTGTCATGCCGTCCGAAGCTGGACTTGCCGAGCGAGCCGAGCAGATCCTTCAGCGTCTTGAATCCCAGAAAATCGAGCGATTTGTCAGTAACTTCAAATCGCGCCTGACCTTCCGGCCCGTTGCCGCCGCCCGTTCCCTGCTGCTGTTCCGGCTGCTCGAGCGAGATGTGCCCTTCGTCCGCCAGCTTCTGCACCAGGTTTTCCAGCAACTGGTCCATCTGCTCGGGGCTCATGCCCGCCACCTTCTCCATCATTTCCTGCATGCGGTCGTCGGAGAAAACGTCGCCGTTCTCGAGCGCCTGCTGGATCGCCCGTTTCAGGTCCTCCAGCGTGTGCTCGTTCCACTCCGAAAACTGCATATAGGGGTTGTTGAACCCGCTCTGCAGGAAGAAGTCGGCCAGCGCCTGCATCAGGTCCTGCGCGTCGATCCCCAGATCGTCGCCCGTATATTTCGAAAATCGGACCCATTTCATCGGACTAGCCTCGAATCAGTTGAATTGTCTTCGCTGGCGCCGCGGAGTTTCTTCCTGCGGCTCCTGCGCCGGCCTGCGCCGCTCTTCCGCCGTAAACCCGCGCTCTTCAGACCGGCTGATTCTGCGGTGCGCGTGCAGCCCTTCCAGAATGAATTCGCCCGCCGAAGCCCGCACCGGGTCCGGCTCGTTCGCCGTCAGCCCCAGCGCGCGCGTCTTCTCCATCAGCCCCTGGATCGAGTTGAGTTGCTGCGCCATCTCCGCCGAAGCCACGTCGTCGCCCAGCTTCAGCGCGCCGCCGATATCGAACCACTGCACTATCGGCTGCATGTTCACGCCTTCGAAATAGCGATCGAAAACCTTTCCCACTGCGCCCCGAATCAGCTCACGGCTGATCGCGTCGCCGCCCTTCAGTTCGCCCTCGTATTCGAGTTCGATCTTTCCGGTAATCGCGGGCAGCGCGGCGTAAATGTCCGGTACGCGCGGCACGGCCACTTCTTCGCGATTCTCGAGCGCTCTTCGCTCGGCGTTCGAGATCACGTTCTCCATCACCGAAATCGGCAGCCGCTGCGAAACGCCGGAGCGCTTGTCCACGCGCTTGTCCTCGCGCGCCGAAAATGCGAGCTGCTCCACGATCTCCCCGATGTACGAAGGCACCCGCACTTCGATATCCGCCTGCCGGTCGATCCACGCTTCGCTCTTCGTGATCTCGATGCCGTGCTCGATCGTCGCCGGATAATGGGTGCGAATTTCGCTGCCGATCCGATCCTTCAGCGGCGTGATGATCTTCCCGCGCGCCGTGTAATCTTCCGGATTCGCCGTAAAAACGAGCAGCAGATCGAGCGGCAGCCGCACCGGGTACCCTTTGATCTGCACGTCGCCTTCCTGCATGATGTTGAACAATCCCACCTGAATCTTCCCGGCCAGATCCGGCAGCTCGTTGATAGCGAAAATTCCGCGATTTGCCCGCGGAACCAGCCCGTAATGCACCGTCAATTCATCGGAAATGTCCTGCCCGCGCCGCGCCGCCTTGATGGGATCGATGTCGCCGATCATGTCCGCAATCGTCACATCCGGCGTCGCCAGCTTCTCCACGTAACGTTCGTCCGCCGAGAGCCAGGAAACCGGCGTCGCATCGCCCTTTTCCGCCAGCAGCTGGTGGCACCGCCGGCATATCGGCTTGTAGGGGTTGTCGTGAATCTCGCAGCCCGCAATATACGGGGTGTGCGCGTCCAGCAGCGTCGTCAGCATGCGAATCAGGCGTGTTTTCGCCTGTCCCCGCAGACCCAGCAGAATGAAATTGTGCCGCGAAAGGATCGCGTTCACCAGTTGAGGAACAACGGTGTCCTCGTAGCCCACGATGCCCGGAAACAGCTTTTCCTGGCGCTTCAGCTTGCAGATGAGGTTGGAACGAAGCTCGTCCTTGACGGACCGGCGAGCCAGACGATTCTCGGGCCAGGCGCTAGCGCGCAACTCGCCCAGGGTGCGGGGCAACTCCGTGTTCGATTGGGCCATGAATGCACATCCGAAAAAACTGTCCTGATATTAGCAGGCAAAGCGCACAGGGGGCCACTCGGATGCCCCTGTGCGCGGCTTGAAATAAACCATGACAGGCATTCGCCCTTCGTTTGGTGATGTTCGTCGCCGAACCGCGGCAGGAAGAATTTCAGTCCGGATTAAAATCGAATTCCTGTCCCTCGCATCGGAAAACCACATGTCCTCCGGTGAGGGCCTTCATCTCACGGTTCAGCGGAATGAACACCGCGCCATCAGTGGACTGTCCCGAGGGTATCCGCGCCTGAGGCAGCGCGATGGCCGACGCCGTCGCCGCCGCCTTCAGCCTGGCCGAAATCCCGTACGACATCATGCTCTCCCGCCGCTGCTCATAGCCGTTCGTCGATCGCATGTTCGGAATTCCGTAAAGCGTTCGCTCATAGGACTTCATCAGCTTCACTACATCCGTATGCGTCGCGTGGTCGAGCAGCACATCCACCACCTGATCGCTCGAAATCGCCTCCAGCGTCAGATCGCCCTTCACGTATGCGAAATCGGTCGGACTCACCGTCCAGTACATGTCGGAACCGTTCGAAATCGAAACCTGCAGCAACCCGAAACCGGCCACCTGATTCGGCAGGTGGGTCAAAATCACGGTAAGTCCCTTTCGCGTCAGCGTCTGGTACTTCTGTCCGTTCGATTCGTACTCGATCACCTGCGCCCGGGCGGCGCCGGAAAGCAGAATCAATCCCTGCACCAGGACGGCGAAATGGCGGCAGCCGGAGCGAGTTTTCAAGTCCAAATACCAGCTTAGTGCGTTGTCGCCGCCGCAACGGAATCTGTCCTGGGAACGATGCGCAGCGGCGGCATAACGGACGCGGCGTCCCCAGGGGGCACAGCCGCCAGGCGGCGCCCCGTGCATTCGGTGCTGCTTATTTGATCTGCGCGATCACGATCGGGCCGCCTTCCGGCACGTGGTCCCACGCCGCCTCGCCCGTCCGCGTATTCACCGCGACATAGTGCCCGCTGCCGGGCGGATTCGATCCTTTATACACTCGCACCTGCGCGTTGTCGATCACCGCATGCGTCCGGTCCGGCGGCTGCCCCGCCGCGCTCGGATTGCCCGGATTCCTCAGTTCGATCTCCACAATGCGGATCGGATGATCGGAAACGTTCTCGCTCGTGTGAATACCGCCCGCCGGACTCCACGCCACCTGGCCCGGCCGCCAGTGCTGGTGCTCCACCTTTCCATCCTGAAACGCAATGTCCATATCTCCGGAATCGAGATAGATCATTACCCGATTCTGCTTGTGCTGGTGCGGCGCGCCCCGGTGGTGGGGCTGGTCCGTCGCATGAACCACGCGGACGAATTCGTTCTCGATCGGCGCCGCCCCGCTCTGGCAAAACACGGGCGCGGCAATCAGCAGGAATATCGCGGCAGGACGCATCGAGGCTTAGTCTATCTCCTAGTAACCGGCCTTGACGGAACCGGATGTCGTCCCGTTCACCGAGCCCTTCGTCAGCCATTCGAGCGACGCCTCGAACAGCTTCAGATGATTGTGCTCCCACAGCGCGTTATGAGACGAGCAGGCCAGGTCCACAAAAACCTTCTCGCTCGAACCCACGTCGGCGATCAGTTCCCGAACATGCTCCGGCAGCACTTGCTTATCGTACGCGCCGGAAACCGCGAGAATCGGCGTCCGCATCTTCGAAACCACCTGCTGGTTCCATCCCCACGCCGTCACGAGCGGCGCCCGCCGCACCCCGGTTCCCCACGTCGCGCCCACCGGATCTGAGTCGAGCATGGCTGACCACACCGTATCCGCCGCCGCCGGCTCAATCTGATCCGCGCATCCCACCTGGCGCGTCCAGTTCGCCATGAAATCCGTATGCGACTGCGTGTTGAACGTAACGCCTTTCGCCGGCACGGTTGCCGGCTGCTCGCCCCACCGGTCCCGCGAATACGCGGGCGCCAGCAGAATCAGCCGGCGAACTTTGTCCGGATGCTGC
>DAIDJK010000012.1 GCA_027450225.1 Bryobacterales bacterium
GCGAACAATCTCCCGCTGAACGCCGATGCCGCGGCCATGAGTGATTCGGAGCGCCGTGAATCCGAGACGCACGGCTTCGGCCAGGTACTCTTCGATGACGGGCTTCACGTCTCTGGGATGCACCGCGTGAAGATCGAGCACGTCGGTGACCGGAATCCGGACGGGTTCCTGTTCTTCCATTTCCAATGAAAAAGCCCGGCCAACACGGCCGGGCCTCTATTTTGCTTCAGCGCACCTGAGATGAGCTGATCCGCTCTGCCGCGTTCGTCAGGCGTTCGCGGTAGCCAGACGGTGATCGCTCACCATTTGCTCCATCTCGTCTTTGAGATGAAGTTTCAGCTTCTTCAGACGGTGCTCCTCGATCTCCTCCTGAGCGGTGAGGACGTGTTTGCTCTCCAGCTCATGCACCAGCCGGTCATATTCCAGATGCTGGCTGGCAAGTTCTCGAAAGCGCGGGTTCGTCTGCATCAGGTGCGCCTTTATTTCTTCGTCGATGTTCCGATCCATTCTGGGCATCTCTCCTCGAGTGGAGTTGCCTCGCCGGACCGAAGGGAACATGGTCAGCCCGGTGGGTAGCTTCACTTCCTGTTGAAGTGCGGAGGCCTTGTTCCTCCGTCTACCCAGGACTTTAGCATGAACCTTTCTTCATCACAATGGCGTTAATGTCGCCGGGGTAATACCGCTTCCGCAGTCCGACCGGAACCCAGCCGCGGTGCGTATAAAGCTGTGCTGCGGCGTGATTGTGTTCAGCCACTTCGAGGAAGATATCGCCGGCGGCGCGGCGCTCGAGTTCGTTAAGCAGCGCAGTCGCAAGGCCGCTTCGCCTCGCATCCGGCGCCACTCCCAGATTCAGGAGTTCGGCCTCGTCCGGGGCCGCTTGCCGCCACGTGCAGAAGCCCGCGATGCGGCCATCCAGTTCGGCGATCAGAAGACGACAACCCGAGTAATCGCCCAGAGGCCATTGCGCGGCTTCGGCGCACTGCTGCTGGATGCGGGCGACAGCCGGGAAATCCTTCTCCAGCCCATCGCGCACGGTAATCTTCGCCCGGTCCAAGTTCGATTGTGACCCGGCGCTCCTGTTTGCGGCGCCACAGGTCCGCGTGATACGTCTGTAAAAAGGTGCGGGGATCCTGGATTGTGGCAGTGTGCGGATTTGTTCTGGTCAGCCAGGGCGCAACCTCGTCGAGCGTCGAATCCCGACAGGCGGCATCTGTGTCGCGCCGCCTCGACCTCATCGAGTCCGGACGATTGCGCCCGGGCACACGCGTGGATTTTGCGGCGGCCGATCTTAATTCGTGGCTCCGACAGGAATCCGCAAAATATTTCCCAGGGGCCGTCGGCAATACGCGGGTCGATCTGGCCAATAATTCCGGCACGGCTTATGCGGATGTGGATTTTTTGAAGCTCCGCCAGAGCGCTACGGGCGAAGCGCCGGGCTGGCTCATGCGGAGTCTCTTCGCGGGGCAGCGGCCGGTAACGGTGAAATGGCGCTTCGTATCCTTCAACGGCGGCGCCAGAGTCGATCTCGACGTCGTGCAGATATCAGGCGTCCCGATCGAGGGCAGCACGCTGGACTTCCTCATCCGGAATTACGTTCGTCCGACCTTCCCCGAGGTGAAGGTTGCAGAGTGGTTTCGACTGGCCGATCGCGTCGAGCGTCTGATGACAACCCCGGCCGGCGCATCGGCTTTCATTGGACGATAGCGCGCAGCGGCGGATATCAGGGAGATAACCGGGAGAATTCCGGAGAGTCCTCCGTAAACCGGTTTAGGATGCGTGGCGATCCGGCGGACCAAGTTGCTCGTTCAGCCACGAGACCATTTCACTTTTGTAAGCTGCGGCCTCGCGCGGATGGGACGCTTCCCACCAGCGAATGCCGTGACCTCCTCCGTGAACCGCGTACAGACGGCAAGTTGCGCCGGCCTCGGTCATCTTCTCGCACATGGCGCGGGATTGATGAAACGGAACCAGCGCATCCGCGGTGCCGTGGATCAGCAGAAACGGCGGCGCGCCGGGTTTCACGTTGTCGATCGGCGAAAGTTGCGCCAGCCGCGCCAGAATCAACTGCTCAAAGGGCGTACCCGCGAGCGATTCGCGCATTTCTTTTGGCGCCCATTCGGACGTCTTCGCGAGTTCGACCAGATCGGTTGGCGCATAGAGCGCGACCACGGCCTTTACTTCGCCGCCAGGCTTCGGTTCGAGCGCCGCCATGGCCGCCAGTTGCCCACCCGCCGATTCGCCGATCAGCGCGATTCGGCCGGGATCGATGCGATATTCCGCCGCGTGCGCCTTGACGTACCGGATCGCCGCTTCGACGTCGTTAATCGCGCCGCCGAATTGCGAAACGTCGCTCGACAGGCGGTAATCGATGGAGAACCAGGCGATGCCCGCGTGCGTCAGTGGCGCAAACAGTGGAGCGACATCGACGCGGCGATCACCCCGAACCCAGCCGCCGCCGTGAACGATCACTGCTGCGGGGAAGGGACCCACGCCCTCGGGAATCGATGCATCGAAACAGAGCGGCGCGCCATTGGCATGGCTGTACCGAACATCATGAAACGCGCGCGGACGCGCCGCGCTGAATCCGGTGGACATGAAAATTACCAATAAACATGAGAGGGCAAACACCCCCCGGAAAAACGACATCTGTTTATTGGATGTGAACGCGCGAAAAGCAGTTTCCGTTCACCAGGCGCGTTCGTATTGCACCGGGACCGGCGCTTTCACCCCGAGCGCCTTTGCGGCGCGGAGAGGCCAGTACGGATCGCGCAGGAATTCGCGGGCGAGCATAGTAAGGTCAGCCCTGCCCTGAGCAACAATTTCTTCGGCCTGATCCGGTTCCGTGATCATGCCGACAGCGGCGGTCGGAATTTGCGCTTCCCGGCGAATGCGCTCGGAGAAAGGTACCTGATAGCCGGGGCCGAGCTCGATCTTCGCATACGGAACCATTCCGCCGGACGAGCAATCGATGAGATCGACGCCCGCCTCTTTGACCCTTCGCGCGAGTTCGACAGATTCGTCGAGCGTCCAGCCCCCTTCGGCCCAGTCGGTTGCCGAGATGCGCAGAAACAGCGGCGTGGATTCTGGAATCGCGGCTCGTACCGCCGCCGCGATTTCGCACGCCAGCCGAATCCGGTTGTCAAAAGATCCGCCGTATTCATCGTTCCGGTGATTGGCGAGCGGAGAAAGAAACTCGTGGATGAGATAACCATGCGCGCCGTGAATCTCGATGACCTCGAATCCCGCGAGAATGGCGCGCCTGGCCGCGTCGGCGAATGCCTGTATGAGGCCCCGGATCTCTTCGCGCGTGAGTTCATGCGGCGTGGTTTCACCGTCGCGGAACGGAATCGGACTGGGCGCGACTGGAATCCAGCCGCCGTCGCCAGGCGCTATCTGGGATCCATGGCGATCCCAGGGAACCCTTGTGCTGGCCTTGCGACCGGCATGGGCGATTTGAATGCCCGCAGCCGCGCCGTGCGCGCGGATGAATCCTGCTGCCCGCGCGAGCGGTTCGATGTGCTCGTCCTTCCAGATCCCGAGATCGCCTGGCGAGATCCGCCCGCGCGCCTCCACCGCTGTCGCTTCCGCGAATACCAGTCCGGCGCCACCGACGGCACGGCTGCCGAGATGGACCAGATGCCAGTCGGTGGCGAATCCGTCCTCGCAGGAATATTCGCACATGGGCGAGACAACGACTCGGTTGCGAAGCGTCACGCTTCGCAGGGTGAACGGAGTGAAGAGGTGCACCACTTCAGGATGCCCGAGACCTGTATTCGGTCTCGAAAAGGCAGGGCTGAATTTCCGGGCAATGGGTAAGTTCCCGATGTGGCGGCGAGGAGGCAAGGCCGTAGCGGTCGCGGATGGCGGCAATCCGATCGCGAATCACATCGCGGTACGCGCCCCGCAAATAGGGCGAAGCCTCATATCGCTCTGTGTAACGCCGCAGAAGATGTGGAAAATGCTTCTCAAGGAACGGAAAGAAGACACGCCGCGAGCATGGCATAAGAAAAAGGAGGCCACCTCCGAAGTAACTCGCTCCGTGATCGCGCGCGGCCCTGGCCAGCCGGTCGAGACGCTGCTCCTGATCGGTAATCAGGGGCATGATCGGGTTGGGGAAAACGCCCACCGGAATCCCGGATTCGCTTAGTTTCCGCACGGCTTTCAGCCGAAGTTCCGGGCGCGGAGCACGGGGCTCCAGCAGGCGGGCGAGTGAAACATCCAGGGTTGTGATGGTTACGTTCACGCTCACCGCATTGTGCTTTGCGAGAGCGGCCAGAACGTCGATATCCCGGGTGACGAGGTCGGATTTGGTGGTAATCGAGACCGCGTTGCCGCTGTATTCCGCGAGGACTTCGAGAGCCGCGCGGGTGCGGCGGAAGCGCCGCTCGGCCGGTTGATACGGATCCGTGGCGGTACCAACGGCGATGCCGCGCGAACCATCGATGCGGCGAAGTTCCCGCCGGAGAATCGCTCCTACGTTCGATTTGGCGTAGATGTGTTCTTCGAATTCTGAGCTTCGATGGAGCTCCATGAACTCGTGGGTATACCGGGCGTAACAGTAACGGCACCCGAATTCGCACCCGCGATAAGGGTTCAGACTCCACTCAAACGGCATGCCGGGTCTGGTCCGGTTGAGAAGAGACTTGCAGCCGATTTCGAAATACTGAACGGCGCGCTTCGCTTCCAGTACTTCGCTCTCGGCGGCCAGTCTGGCTATACCGACCAGGCCCGGCGCGGGAGAATCGCCGAACAGCACCCTCCCATTTTCGCCTTTTGTTCGCCAATGTCAAGGCCGCAGGCGGTGAATGATGCGGAGAGAAAGACCTCCAAGGGTTTATGCGCGAATTCGCGCAATGTGCCGCGATTTGTGAGCCGACTGGCGCGTCACTCGAACTGAAACTGCGCGAAAACTCCCCAATTCACGCGGTTGACGCAAAAGGCAGCCGCTGTGCTCCTGATCTCGCGACTTCACGTCGCGATAAGGAGGCATCTTGACGGCCACGTCTGCCGAAGCCTGTTCCACCAGAACCGGACAGCCGAGGACGGTTGACGAACACATTGTCGAGATCGTCAGCGATTCCGGCGAGGGCGCGCAAACCTGCGGTCAAATCTTTGCCGACCTTCTGGCGCGCAACGGCAACGGGATCTGGACAGTGGAGATCATCCCGGCTGAGATCGAGCCGCCGAAACGCTCCCGCGCCGGCGCCAGCGGCAACCGGATTCGGATCGGTTCGCGGCGCATCACCAACTCCGGCGACAGAACGGACATCGTCATCGCGTTCAACGAGCAGGTGTTGTACAGCCGCATCGATGCCGGCGCGTTGCGGCCGGGAACCCTGGTCTTTGTCGACAACTCCTGGCTGAACAATCCGGATGAAACGATCGTCCGGCAGTACAAGGATGCCATCGCGGATTTCGAAGCGCGTGGCTACCAGCTGATCCAGCTGCCCATAGCCGAAGAGTGTCTGAAACACGCCGACGATGTGCGGAAGGGCAAGAACATCTGGGTGCTCGGACTGCTTTGCGCCATGTACGATCTGGATGAAGCGCCGGTACGGCAGCGCATCGCGGCGCGCTTCCTCCGCAAGGGCGAGGAGACCGCCAGCCGAAATATCGCGCTGTTTTCAGCAGGCTATGAATGGGCACTGGCCAATCTGGAACAACGGTTCCATGTGCCGCCTGCTCCGCAGACAGGCTCGATGGTGGTGATGAACGGCAATCAGGCGCTCGCGCTGGGCGTTATGGCGGCGGGCATGGAGGTGTGCTCCATGTATCCGATTACGCCCGCAACGTCGGCTTCACATTTTCTTGCTTCCGCGTTCGAGCAGGCGGGAGGCATCGTGCATCAGGCGGAAGACGAAATCGCCGCCATCGGATTCGCGATCGGGTGTTCGTACGCCGGGAAAACGGCAATCACCATTACGTCCGGCCCGGGCCTCGCGCTGAAG
>DAIDJK010000013.1 GCA_027450225.1 Bryobacterales bacterium
GCTCCATCGCCAGGCTCATCACCGCGATGTTGTTGAAGTGATCGCCGACTTCGCTGATCACCTGGCCAATCCAGGTGAAGCGATAATTCGGGTTCTCGCGAAGCAGGCGAGTGAACGCGCTCACGCGGAACGCTCCGCCACGTATACCCCCGCGATGATGATTCCGCCCGCGGCCACAACCGGCGCGGTGATGCGTTCGCCGAGGATCACGACGGCGAGCAGCGTAGCAAGAAACGGCTGCAGATACTGGGTCGCGGCCACTCGCGATGCAGCGATGTGGCGAAGTGAGTAGTTATAGATGGCGTAGCAGATGACGGAACAGAATCCGGCCATGTAGAATACGCCCGCCCAGGCGGCGGGCGTGATGGATCGCAGATCGAACGTGCGGCACTCCCACCAGATGACCGGCGCGACCACGATGGCCCCGGATATATAGCCGGCCGCGACGATCGAGACGCCCTCGTGCGGCATCCATCGCTTCGCCAATGTGGTCATCGATGCGAGAAGCAGCGCGCAAAGCAGCACGAAGAAGTCCCCGAGCACCGTCGGCTTCGAGGCGGCGGCGTATTCCGGCCGGAACGCCTGCAGGACGACGACGCCGGAGATCGCAAGCGACATGCCCGCCATCTTCGCCGCCGTAATCCGCTCCATTCCGAGCACGGTGGCGAGAAGCAGCACCCATACGGGAATAGTCGCCATGATGATGGCGGAATGGGTAACCGTCGTTCTCCCGATTCCCATCACGAAGCAGAACTGATTCATCGTGATGCCGAAAAAGCCCAGCGCGGCGACAGCCCCGATATTGCGCCAACCGAGCCGCTCTTCTGCCCGCATAAATCTTCTGAAGAAAAACGGCGCAATGATGAAACCGGATATTACAGTCCGGAGCGCGACCAGCAGGACCGCCGGCAATTCGCGCAGCACGATTTTGGCGACGATGTAGTTCCCCGCCCAGAGGAGCACCATCGTAGCCAACAGGAAATAGAGCGTGACAGGCGGAGAACTCAAGCCACCGCGTCCTCTTGTACGGTGACATGGTTCAGGAAATCGCGATCGATCTCATAGCCGAAACCGGGCTGGTCCGAAATACGAATCGTCCCCGCGGGCGTGACTTCCACTTCGGGCGAAATGATGTCGCGCTTCCAGTAGCGTTTGCTTGCGGACACGTCCCCCGGCAGAGTGAAGTTCGGCAGCGTGGAAAGCGCGATGTTGTGCGCGCGGCCTATGCCGGATTCGAGCATGCCGCCGCACCACACCGGAACGCCCGCCGCTTCGCAGACATCGTGCAGCCGTTTCGCCTCGCCGAATCCGCCCACGCGGCCCAGCTTGATGTTGATGATGCCGCAGGCCTTCATACGGATCGCCTGTTCGCCATGGTGCGCGGAGCGGATACACTCATCGAGACAGATCGGAGTTGCCAGCCGGGGCTGCAGCGCGGCATGGTCGATGATGTCGTCGTGCGCGAGCGGTTGTTCGATCATCATCAGCCAGAATTCGTCGAGTTCTTTGAGACGCGCCGCATCGGCCAGCGTGTACGCCGAATTCGCATCGCCCATCAGGCGAATGGCAGGGAACCGCTCACGGACGCGGCGGATAACGTCAACGTCCCAGCCCGGCTTGATCTTGATCTTGATCCGTTGATAGCCGGCTGCAAGCTCGCACTCGACCTTGCCGATGAGTTCTTCGACCGAATTCTGGATGCCGATGGAAACGCCGCAAGGGATTTCCCGCCGCGCGCCTCCACCAATTTCACGCCAGAGCGGATTACCGCTTCGCCGCGCCTGGAGGTCCCACACGGCTGCTTCCACGCCGCCGCGCGCCATGTTGTGCCCGCGGATATGCCGCGTGAGCGCGTCCACTTCGAGCGCGCTTTCGATCTCGCGCCCGAGAATACGCGGCATGGCGTAATCGCGCGCGATCAGCCAGGCTGAATCGGTCCACTCTTCGTTGTAAAAAGGGTTTTCGCCGGCGGTGATTTCGCCCCAGCCGGAAACACCCTCCGAGACCGCTTCGATGATAATGATTTCGCGCTCGCTGGTGCGGCCGAAGCTGGTCTCGAAGAAATGGACGAGGGGCATCCGCAGACGCCTCAATACGAAACGTTCGATCTTCACCTAATCGATCCTGCCCAGCAGATAAGCGCTCTGTTCGGCTGTCTTCTCTATTCCAATCACCGCGAGGCCACGCGCGAAAGCGCTCCCGAACTGCTGGCTCATGGCGGTCTGAATGACGCGCGCGCGCTCCGGATCGTCGCGGCGGATCTCGGCGATGTTCGAAGGCGCGTCGATGCGCTCCAGAATCGCGGGGCGGGGAACTGGTTTCCCTTCCACGGCTGCTTTGACGCGATCGGAATTCAGATGCCATTCGGCGATGCAGCGGTCCGTGGGAAGCCCCCCGTGCAAATGGCTCGTCGTCACGCCGTACTGGTTGCGCACATAGCGCCGCACAATCGCGCCGAGCCGCTCCATGTTGAACCAGGCGTTGCGGATTTCGAGAGGATCGAAGGTCCATTCGATGAGATCGACGCCGCGGCTGAGCGCTTCTTCCCGCTGCCGGAGTTTCAGCCTGCGGCCGATGCCAAAATTTCGGTATTCCGGCATCACGCCGAGCATGTGACTGTGCAGGTAAGGCTTCGCGCCGCTTTTCAATCCAGGAATCGCAAGGCAGAACGCCACCATGCGATCACCATCGAACGCGCCGAAAGCGTGCCCCCCAATCTTCGTCGCCACCACGAACAATCGCGCGGGAAGGAGCTCGATATCGTCAAATCCCCAGATCACCTTCTGCAGCGCGACCGCTTCGCGAAAGTGTTTTTCCGAATGCAGCTGCTCGACTCGCAGGTGCTCCGGGGGTACAACGTGAGCGCGCTGCTTCACGCCTTCGCCTCCTGCCACAGCGCTTCCAGTTCCTCGATGGGCGTTCCGGCGACTTCTTTGCCCTGCGCAGCCAGGCGGCGCTCGATGTGAGCGAAGCGCGAACGAAATTTCGCATTGGTGCGGCGCAATGCCTGTTCGGGATCCACCTTCACGAAACGCGCGAGGTTCACGACCACAAAGAGCAGATCGCCCAGTTCATCCTCAATCGCATCGGCGGATTCGCTTTCGAGCGCGCGGGCGAATTCGCCGCGCTCTTCGTCGAATTTCTCCAGAATTTCCGAGAGATTCCGCCAATCGAACCCAACGCGGGACGCGCGGGATGTGATCTGCTGCGCTTCCACCAGCGCGGGCATGGCTCGCGGAACGGGATCCAGCAGACCCTGCGGTTTCTCCGGCCGGCTTTTTCGTTCTTCGGCCTTGATTTCATCCCAGCGCTTCCGCACGTCCGCTTCCGTGCGCGCCGATTCATCCGCGAAGACATGCGGATGCCGGCGGATCAGCTTTTCATTGATCAGATCGAGTGAATCCGCGATGCTGAACAGGCCCTTTTCGCGCGCCATTTCCGCGTAGAACACGGCCTGCAGCATGAAATCGCCCAGCTCTTCGCAAAGCCCCTGCCAGTCTTCCCGATCGATGGCATCGAGGACTTCGTAGGTCTCTTCAAGCGTGTATTTTCTGATGGACGCGAAGCTCTGTTCGCGATCCCAGGGGCAGCCACCCGGAGCGCGCAGACGAGCCATGATTTCCACCAGCCGCTCGAACTTCGCGCCCGCTCCATTCGCGCTGTTGTCTTCCATTCCTGATTGATAACGGGGCGGTAAACCCAATGTAGCATCCGAAGCAGGATTGTTAGACTGGGAATCGATGTCTGAAGCACCTGAAAACGTTCCATCGGAATCTCTGGAACACGGTGAATCCCTTCCCGAATTGCCTCCGGCGACCTTCGGATTTCTCGTCTATTCTCTGCGATTGCAGGCGGAACTGAGCCTCGGGTTGCTCGGTTTCGGGGAAGAAAAAAAGAAGCCGGACTTTCATCTTGCGCGGCACCACATCGATCTGCTGGCGATGCTGCAGGAAAAGACGCGCGGCAACCTCACGCTGGAGGAACAGCGGGAACTCGACAATTCGGTCACCGAACTGCGCTTCCGCTTCATACAGGCGCGCGAACTCGACGCGAAATCGGGCGATTCCGCCGCCGCATCCACCGGACAGTAATGCCATTGAAAATTACCGTGCTGGGCTCCGGCACCAGTTCGGGCGTGCCCACCATCGGGTGCGGCTGCGCGGTCTGCACGTCGGCCGATCCGCGCGATTCCCGCCTCCGGCCTTCCATCCTGATCAGTACGGGCGGCCGCAATATCGTGATCGACACGACCCCGGATTTCCGCACCCAGGTGCTCCGGGCGAAAGTGAACCGCCTGGACGCCGTGGTTTACACGCATGCCCACGCGGATCACATCATGGGCCTCGACGACGTGCGGCCGTTCAACTATCACCAGCAGGGCCGGATTCCCATCTATGCGGCGCCCGACACCCTGCGGGTGATCGAGCGAGTGTTCTCGTATGTGTTCGTGAAGCGCGACGTGAAAACCGCGATTCCGCAGATCGACGTGAATCTCATCAACGGCGGCCCTTTCGATGTGTCGGGACTGCGTTTCGAGCCGATTCCGCTGAAGCATGGCGAGGAGATGATCCTCGGATTCCGTTTCGGCGATGCGGCCTATCTCACCGATCACAGCGAAGTGCCGGAGAGTTCGATCGCGAAGCTTGCCAATCTGGACGTGCTTTTTCTGGATGCGCTGCGGCACAAGCCACACCCCACGCACTCGACCGTCGAAACGTCGATTGCCACAGCTCAGCGCGTCGGCGCGAAGCGAACTTTTTTCACTCACATCTGCCACGATCTTCCGCATGAGGCGACGCAGGCCTCTCTGCCGCCCGGCATTTTCCTTGCCTGGGACGGTCTGGAGATCGAAGTGAATCCGCCGGCATGAGGATTTTCCGCTCGACCGCTGAGGTCCCGGCGGATTTCGGCCCCTCGGCCGTCGCCATCGGCAATTTCGACGGCCTGCACAGTGGACATCGCGGCATCATGCGCCAGCTCACCTCCGAAGCTCGCGCGCGTGGGCTGGTTCCGGCCGTTCTCACTTTCGATCCACATCCGGCCCAGGTGCTGGCCCCGGACCGGGCTCCGAAGCTGATCATGACCGTCGATCAGCGGCTTCGCGCGCTCGAAGAGGAGGGCATCGAGGCCGTCCTTTGTTTGCCGTTCTCAATCGAATTTGCGCGGCAGACTCCCGAAGAATTCGCGAAGGGGGTCCTCATGGGAATTCTGCACGCGCGGCTCGTACTCATCGGGGAGGATTTTCGCTTCGGGTACAAGCAGTCGGGAACCATCGATACCATGCGCGAACTGGGCGGGCAGTTCGGCTTTGAAACGCAGCCGGTGATGCTGTTGCGGCACGGACGTGAGCGCGTCAGCAGCACATTGATTCGGAATCTGATCGCGGCCGGCGATGTGTCGCGCGCCTGCCGGAAGCTGGGGACGCCGTTCACGCTCGAAGGCGACATCGTGAAGGGCGAAGGCGTCGGCTCGCGGCAGACCGTTCCTACGCTGAATCTGGCGCCGCGCAACGAGATCATCCCGGCCCACGGCGTTTACGTGACAGTCACCATCGATCCGGAGACGGGGCGCCGGTGGCCTTCGGTGACGAACATCGGTACGCGGCCGACGTTCGGCGGGGATCACCTGACGGTCGAAACATTTCTGCTCACTCCTCTCGAAGGCGGCGCGCCTCGCCGGATCGAACTCCGGTTCCTGAAATTCGTGCGCGCGGAACGGAAATTCGAATCGGCCGAAGCGCTCAAGCGGCAGATTTTGAGAGACGCCGCTTTTGCGAACCGTCTGCATGCGCGTCTCAAGCGGTCCGGCGTGGGATAATTCGATATTCAGCAATCATTCCAGCCACCATCCTGAAGGGAGAAGTCTATGAGCATTTCCGCGGGTAAAGCGCGGCATATGACGGCGCTTTCGAACAACGCCGGCGTTATAGCGGCCGCCGCAATGGACCAGCGCGGCAGTCTGAAGAAGTCGATCGCCGCGGCGAAGGGCGTTTCGCAGGAACAGATCTCGGACGAAATGATGCAGGAGTTCAAGGTCGCGGTGAGCCGCGTTCTGACTCCGCACGCCAGCGCGATCCTGCTCGATCCGGAATGGGGTTTGCCGGCGGCGAAGGCGCGCGCGAAGAACGCCGGCCTGCTGCTGGCGTACGAAGAGAGCGGCTACGACAACACGAAGCCCGGCCGCTTGCCCGACCTGCTTCCGCACGTCTCTGTGAAGCGCCTGAAAGACGAGATGGGAGCGGATGCCGTGAAGGTGCTCATCTACTACACGCCGCTCGAAGACGGGGCGGTAAATGACATCAAGCACGCTTTCATTGAGCGCATTGGCGCCGAATGTGAAACATACGAGATTCCTTTTTTCCTCGAGTTCGTCGGCTACGATCCGAAGGGCGGCGACGAGAAGGGCTTCGATTACGCCAGACAGAAGCCCGAGATCGTGACGAAGAGCATGGAGGAATTTTCGAAGCCGCAGTACAAGGTCGATGTATTGAAGGTGGAAGTTCCGGTAAACGCGAATTTCGTCGAAGGTAGCACCGTGTTCAAAGGACAATCCGCCTACTCGCGCGCCGAAGCGCTCGACTTGTTCCGCAAGGCGGCGTCCGTCGCGAAGAAGCCTTTCATTTATCTGAGCGCCGGCGTGAGCAACGCGCAGTTTATCGAGTCGCTGAACATGGCCGATGAGAGCGGCAC